>DAHUXR010000039.1 GCA_027307045.1 Acidobacteriaceae bacterium | reverse complement strand
GACTTCCGCCACCTGCCCCACCGCTTTGATCTGGCTCGTTGCCTCAGCTTTCGCTATCAGCGTGTCGTCGCCGGGGACAACACTGTGGCCTGGGCAGGAGAAGTCTTTCAGCTTCCTCCACTGCCTTCCCGACACAGCTTGGCCGGCAAAGTCGTGGAACTCTCGCACCAGCTCGACGGCTCGCTCCGCTTCTACCTTGGCGCGCAACTCCTACTCACCCTGCAACGTCCCTTGCAGGAACTCATTGAACCAAAACCGGCTATTCTCTCCTCGGCCTTAAAACGCAAATCCAAACCGCCCCGCATTTATAACCTCGGCGGACGTCCGGCTTTGTCCGCCGCTACTTAATCTTCCAGGGGGTGACATTTTATCGTTGCAGTTAATACGACATTTTTTCGTTGCAACTACAGCCTTGGCGTGCGGGTCCAGGGCGGAGGCATCCAACCCGGCTATGAGGCGGAACTTCGCTTTAATGGCAAGAGTTATCCAAAGAATCCATCTGTTCCTCCTGCGCGGCAAGCGGCAGGAGATCTAGCGGGCGATGTGGTGATAAAGGACTCCGACAATCCCAAACTTCTATGGTGAGCTGGAATCGGAGAAGGCGATGCCGACAAGGTACTAAAGCAGTTCTTGAATTTGAGTTCAAGATCGCGGTCTTCCCGGCTACATTTTGAATTGAAGGATGGAAGGTGGAGGCGCCCACTCTTTTTGACTACCGCACATAATGTCGGGAAGATGATTGAGTTTGACAAATTGTTGTTCCTTGTATTCAGTTCTGAATCTGAGCCATGAGCGAGCATCGCAGCATACCGGAGTTGTGTCGCTTTCAGGCCGACTGGTGCGAAAGACTCGGTTCTCCGCTCTACGCTCATCTCCTTCGCCGGGCGGCGGATGATTTCGACCAAGGCGGGCCTGTCAGGGAATTGCTCGCTCCTCATGAGCATGATCCCAAAGGGTCTGCGCTTGCCCTGCGCATGATGGGTGCCGTCCATCGGCTGGCTCTGCAGGGAGAGCTTCTGGAACTGGCGCGATTCTATCCATCTTGTGGCGGAACAGTAGCTCTGGAACCAGCGTGGAATGCCTTTCGCCGTACGATTGCAGAACAGATGCCCGTCCTTCGCGAACTGGTGTTGCGCCCCGTGCAGACGAATGAAATCGGCCGTTGTGGAGCGCTGCTGGGCGGCTTTCTGCTGATTGCTCACCGCACGCGTTTGCCGTTTCGACTTCTGGAGATCGGGGCCAGCGCCGGACTGAATCTGCAATGGGACCAGTACCGCTACACTTGGCCCGGAGGCGCATGGGGTAATCCGCACTCGCCTATTGTCCTGAATGATGTTTTTACCTCCGATGCCGCACCGCCCCTGGGTGACGTAACGGTAGCGGAGCGCCGCGGCTGCGATCCTGACCCGCTGGATCCATCTCTACCGGAGTGTCGTTTAACTTTGCGGTCTTTTGTTTGGGCAGACCAGCTTGAGCGCATGCGCAACCTGGAGCAGGCGATGGAAGTTGCCAGCCGGTCTCAACTCCGCGTCGAGCGGGCTGGCGCAACGGAATGGCTCAAGTCCCTTCTCGTGGAGCCGGCAAACCGCATGACCACTGTCTTGTTCCATTCTATTGTGTGGCAATACATCAGCCGCCAGGATCGCAAAGACCTTCTTGATCTGATCCACGAAGCGGGATCGCGAGCGACCGCAGACTCGCCTTTTGCGTGGCTCAGAATGGAGCCCGGAGAAAAGAGTGCTGAAGTAAAACTCGCGATCTTTCCGGGCTTTGAAGACCGCATCATCGCCACCGCCGGGTACCACAGGCCCAACACTCGTTGGCTCGGTGAAACAGAGTAGAATCCCGATCTCGAGCTAATTCGCTTCTCCAACTTTCGCACTTTTGCGTCCTTCGCACCCTTTGCGGTACAGTTCCCCGGCATGCAGCTCAAACAGGCCGTTGATTTCGCGTATCAACTTTTCATCGAAAATGACGTGCCCTCTCCGCGGCTGAACGCCGAACTGCTGCTCTTGTTTGTTCTCAACCGCGAACGCGCCTATCTCTACGCCCATCCTGAGCGCGAGCTGAATGAAGACGAGCAATCACGCTACGATGAAGTCATCCGCGAGCGGGCGCGTGGCTGTCCCACGCAATACATCACCGGACATCAGGAGTTCTGGGGGCTTGATCTGCTGGTCTCTCCCGCTGTGCTTATCCCGCGGCCGGAGACCGAGCACGTGGTGGAGACCGTGCTTGAGTTGGTAAAGGAATATCGCTTCGACGGCCCGGGCCGCCTCAAGCTTCTCGATGTCGGCACCGGCTCTGGATGCATAGCCCTGGCTCTGGCCAGTGAACTCCCCCACGCGGAAATCCACGCCTGCGATATCTCTGATGACGCGCTGGAAATGGCGCGAACCAATGCCGCCCGCCTCGCACTGGCCGGGAAAGTGCTTTTTCGTAAGTCCGACCTTCTGGCCGTCTACGCCGGTGAAAGGTTCGACTTCATCATGTCCAACCCTCCCTATGTGGGCGAAGCCGACGCCGACAAGGTGCAGAAGCAGGTGCGAGAGTTCGAGCCAAAGATTGCCGTCTTCTCCGGTCGTGAAGGAATGGAAATCTATCGACGGTTGATCCCGCAAGCCCATACCGCTCTGCGGCCTGGCGGCTGGTTTGTGGCCGAAATCGGATACTCAGAAGAACAAAAGGTGCGTAGTCTGCTGGCCGGCTGGCAAGACATTCAGGTCACAGCCGATCTTCAAGGAATTCCCAGGGTCGTGGCGGCGAGGAAACCTCAGACGATCGGGAGCCCTGTTTCTGCAATCCCGAGCGGAGCGAGGGAAGCCCTATAAGAGCGATGATCTTTAGGCGTACTATTTTTTGCACATCCGCACAGCCACGGATACCTATGCAATCCGTAAGCTGCCGTTCTTCGTCACGATAGGGCTCCCTCTCCCGCTGCGCGGGAATCGGGATGTTAGAAAAAGCCCCATTTGCTACACTGTTGAGTTTTCAATTCACCCATGGAGGTGAAGTTTGGCAGAAAGAAGCTCTGCTGTGCCTGTCGGGCTGGGCCGCACGTTGCGGCGCGATGCCTGGTGGATGGAGAACATTCCCGTCATCATTCTTCTAGGTGGATTTGGCCTGTACGCCACTTGGCGCGCGTTCGAAGGAAAGTTTTTCTGGACAGATCCATACCTCTCGCCCTTTTACTCTCCGCTGCTCAACATTTCATGGTGGCACCTGTCGCCGGCGCTGCTGATCCTGGCCTTCCCTCTCGGCTTCCGCGTCACCTGTTACTACTATCGCAAGGCCTATTATCGAGCGTTCTTCATGGATCCGCCGGGATGCGCCGTTGGCGAGCCGGCACGCCGCAATTATCGTGGTGAAACCAGGGTCCCTTTCATCCTGCAAAATCTGCATCGCTATTTTCTCTATGGCGCCATCGTCTTCCTGTGCTTCCTATGGTATGACGCAATCCGCGCCTTCTGGTTCCCCGGTTACGATCAGAAGCTGCATTTTGGCATCGGCGTCGGATCGTTGGTGTTGCTCGTCAACATCATGCTGCTTACGCTGTATCTGCTCTCCTGCCACTCGCTGCGGCACCTGATCGGCGGCAAGCTGGATTGCTTTTCCTGCACCGTCACCAATCGCGGGCGTCATGGCGCATGGAAGAAAGCCAGCTTCCTCAATGAACGCCACATGTTATATGCCTGGTGCAGTTTGATTTCAGTGGGATTTGCCGACTTCTATGTCCGCATGGTGGCCAGCGGCATGATCAAGGACTTTAGAATATTGTGACGAACCAGACAAAGTATGAAAC
The DNA here is from genome assembly GCA_027307045.1 of Acidobacteriaceae bacterium. Lineage (GTDB taxonomy): Bacteria > Acidobacteriota > Terriglobia > Terriglobales > Acidobacteriaceae > Angelobacter. The sequence continues at coordinate 34,429 of DAHUXR010000039.1, read as the reverse complement.
TCATGAGCATGACGTCCTGATCATTGGCGCGGGCGGAGCGGGTTTGCGCGCGGCAATTGAAGGCCTGGCGGCCGGCGCTCGCGTTGCCGTGGTCTCCAAATCTTTGTTGGGGAAAGCGCACACGGTGATGGCCGAAGGCGGCATCGCCGCCGCCATGGCCAACGTGGACAAGGCCGATAGCTGGCGCACGCATTTCCGTGACACCATGCGGGGCGGTAAGCTGATGAACAATTGGCGTATGGCCCAGCTCCATGCCCAGGAAGCGCCGGAACGCGTTCGCGAGCTGGAGCAGTGGGGCGCGCTCTTTGACCGCACCTCTGACGGCGACATTCTGCAACGCGCTTTCGGCGGCCACACGTTCAAACGGCTCTGCCATGTGGGTGACCGCACCGGCCTGGAGATGATCCGCACGCTGCAGGACCGTGGCGTGCAGATGGGCTTTGATGTCTTTATGGAATGCACCATTATCCGCCTGCTTACTGACGGCAAGCGTGTGGTGGGCGCGTTTGGCTACTGGCGCGAACAAGGGCGTTTCGTCGTGCTGAAAGCCAAAGCGGTAGTGATGGCGACCGGGGGCATTGGCAAGGCGTGGCGGGTCACGTCAAATTCCTGGGAATACACCGGTGACGGCATGGCGCTCGCTTATGACGCTGGCGCAGAATTGCTGGATATGGAGTTCGTGCAATTCCATCCCACGGGAATGGTTTGGCCTCCGGGCGTGCAGGGCATCCTGGTCACGGAAGCGGTTCGTGGCGAGGGCGGCATCCTCCGCAACAAAGAGGGCCAGCGCTTCATGGAAAAGTACGATCCCAAGCGCATGGAACTTTCCACCCGCGATGTGGTCGCGCGCTCGATTTATACCGAAGTCCGCGAAGGCCGCGGTAGTGAGCATGGCGGCGCGTATCTGGATATATCCCACAAGCCCGCTGAATACGTGAAGCAGAAGCTGCCCAGCATGTATCACCAGTTTAAGGAGCTGGCTGACGTGGATATCACCAAGGGCCCAATGGAAGTGGGCCCAACCTGCCATTACATGATGGGAGGAATCAAGGTTGAAGCTGAAACCGCGGCGTCTTCGCTTCCCGGCCTGTTCGCGGCGGGTGAAGCTGCTGCAGGACTACATGGCGCAAACCGCCTGGGGGGCAACTCACTCTCTGACCTGCTGGTCTTCGGCCGTCGCGCAGGATTGGGTGCTGCCGCCTATGCCAGCAAGGCTCCTGCGGCTTCCATCGACGACGCGCAGATCGCTGAGGCTGAGCGCGATATGCTCGCGCCATTCGATCGTGGAGAAGGCGAGAATCCTTATACCGTGCATCGCGACCTTCAGGAAGTGATGCAGAACCTCGTCGGGATCTTCCGCGTGGAGGAAGACATGACCAAGGCGATGGGCGAGTTGGAAAAGTTAAAAGCGCGCGCGGCCCGTGTTCGAGTGGAAGGTTCGCGGCTGTTCAATCCCGGCTGGCATCTTTCCAAGGATTTGAAATCGATGCTTACGGTTTCAGAAGCGGTGACCCGCAGTGCCATGGCCCGCAAGGAAAGCCGCGGCGCGCACAGCCGTATCGACTTCCCCAAACTCGACGAACAAGTCTGGGGCAGGCAGCACAACCTCATTACGCGCGATGGCGCGGGAATGAAATTGCAGCAGATTCCGGTAGATGCTATTCCGGGTGAATTGAACGAACTGCTGGCTGACGAAAAGTAAGCAGAATGAAGCAGCACGGCAGGATCGAATCGATGTAGAGACGTAGCATGCTGCGTCTCTAGTTGAGGTTTATCGATTAGCAGCGAGCCCGGCTTGCGCGGCGAGCTGCTCGCCTCAAGGGCAGAAGAATCCCCGAGCGGGCAACGCGTGTCGGCGGTTTGGAGCGGAGCGACAGAAATAAAGCTAGGAGCTATCACATGGCGGACGCCATCTTAGAAGTCTTTCGCGGCAATCAGGAAGTCGGCGCGGCAAAGCAATACACAGTCCCGATCGCGCCGGGCATGGTTGTTCTTGACGCGCTGCATTACATTCAGGCGCATCTGGAGCCTGACCTTGCCGTGCGCTGGAACTGCAAAGCCGGCAAGTGCGGCTCCTGTTCGGCGGAAGTCAACGGCAAGCCTCGCCTCACCTGCAAGACGCGCATGGACGCGCTGCCCACGGACAAGCCCATCACCGTCTATCCCATGAAGTCATTCCCGGTGATCAAAGACCTCGTCACGGACGTCTCATGGAATTATCGCGTCAACAAAAAGATTCCGCCGTTTTCTCCCAAACCCAAGACAGACTGGAAGATGTATCAGGAAGATATGGACCGGGTGCAGGAGTTCCGCAAGTGCATTGAATGTTTTCTGTGCCAAAATGTCTGCCACGTGGTGCGCGACCACCACAAGAAAGAAGAGTTCGGCGGTCCGCGCTTCTTTGTGCGTGTGGCGTCGCTGGAAATGCACCCGCTGGACAATGTCTCACGAGTGAAACTTCTCAAAGACGAACTGGGTATCGGCTATTGCAATATTACGAAATGCTGCACCGAGGTTTGCCCGGAGGAGATACACATCACGGACAACGCCATCATTCCTCTCAAAGAGCGCGTGGTGGATGAGTATTACGATCCGATCATGAAACTGGTGCGCAAGATACGCGGCGCGCCAAAACCGGATTAGAATTAAATTGGCGGTACACAAATATGGAGCGGCAGCTAAAAGCAATTTCAAAGAACGGCATTGCAGAGGCGCTGGCGAAAGTACAGCACTATCGCTACCTGAACCAGGCGGAGGAGGCAGAATCAATCTGCCGCGATATTCTGGCAGTCGACCCGGATAACCAGATGGCGTTGCGCCAGTTGGGATTGGCCCTTACTGACCAGTTCAGGGGAACCCTCTCTGACGGCTTCCATGAAGCCCAGACCTGCTTTGAAAAGCTCTCGAGCGCGTACGAACGTGCGTATTATCAGGGCATCCTGCATGAGAGGCGGGCCAAGGCGCAGCTACGCATGGGCCACACGGCGCACTCTCTGATGGCCAGCTTTGAGAATGCGATGCGTTGTTTTGAGGAAGCCGAGAAAATACGTCCGCAAGGCAACGATGACGCTTTGCTGCGCTGGAACCGCTGCCTGCGCCTCATCCAAAGCTTGCCCGCTTTGACGAGCGAATCCGATTCATTTGACGCCAGCGACGCGCCGCCCATCTTTCGCAAGTAAGTGGTTCTTTTCGATTCGCGTCTTGAGCGGCGTTCGGGGCCGAATTTATTGATTCCCTGGCTCCTGCCCGGGCGACCTATATAACTTGCGGTTCGATCGCGACTTCGTGCATCGATACCCTCTTCCCACCAGCCAAAACATTGATAACTGGCGTGACGGGCGTCACATCTTCCGTGGTCACTGGCTTATTAAACTGGGCACTCAATGAGTGAGGTGCCCTCATGAACACGCTTGAAGCAGTTACTGCGCTATCATTAAAAAACATTCTTCTCGCTACCGATTTTTCTTCCGGCTCGGAAACCGCCGTAAGATACGCCCAGGCCATCGCACGCAGGCATACTTCACGCGTGCACACCATCCATGTGAATTCGCCGGACTCATACAATCTGCTCGACCCGGACGCATTCGCCATCACATTTAACGGCTCGGAAGCAGACTCAAAAAATGTTGCGGACGTGCTGCACGGACTTCTTACGGGACTGCCCAGCCAGACGCCATTGCGTCAAGGCGCGGTATGGGAAGTAATCAGCGATGTGGTGAAGCGCAATGAAATTGATCTTCTGGTGCTGGCGTCGCACGGCCGGCATGGAATCCCCCGGCTGGTGTTGGGTTCCGTAGCGGAAGACGTGTTTCGTAATGTCTCGTGCCCGGTGCTTACGGTTGGCCCAGACGTGAAGCCGTGCAACAGCCAGGAAATGAAAATCAAGAAAGTGCTGCTGGCCACGCATTTTGAAACTGGATCAACCGCGCCTGCCCACGCCGCGCTGCTTTGCAATGAATTTGGCGCCGAGCTGACCGTTGTGCATGTGGCCGACGAGAACAAGATCGCGTCGAACGGAAAAACGAGCAAAGAGCTTGCGCAACAGCTCACGTCCGTGGTGCCGCCAGAGGTCTGCTTGTGGCGGAAACCAGCGTGCGTGCTCAGATATGGATTGCCTTCAGCCAACATTCTTGAAGTTGCGCAACAGATGCGCGCTGACCTGATTGTGCTGGGCGCGCGCCATCCCGAACCGGCCAGGATCAATTCGCACCTGCCCTGGGCCACCGCCTCCCGCGTCATCGCTGAAGCTGAGTGCCCGGTATTGACCGTGCGGCAGAAGGATTAACCATGGGATACACGACGAACAGCAATTTAGAGAACGCCACCTACGCAACGCCGGATTACGAATCCACCTCACAAAGGTTTGGAACGCGTGTCCAGTTGGGCGGCTATATAGCGGACATCGTGCCGGACGACAAGGAGAACCCTTCCATCCATCACTGTATTGTGCAGAGAGTGGGCTCGCCAAAAGTGCTCTATCTGGGGCAGGAAAGTACCTTTGTGGCCGCTCTGCAATCTGGTTACCGCCATCTTGAAGAGCTGGCCAGACCGCAGATAAAGAAAACCGCCGTTATTTATGAATTCAAAGCGCCGGATTCCAAGTAAAGCCTATTTAGCCGTGCTCTCCAGCACGCGCACTTTCCAGCGGTCTTCAGCACCGGTCAGCACGGCGTAATACTGGATTTGTGCCTGGTCTGAATGGATCACGGTGCTTCCATCGAGTACCTGGGTCTCAATGCTTGCCGTATCTTTCAGTTCGATGGCAGCGCCGTCAGGCGAATAAAATATCGCATCCACCTTGTGCCCATGGTCAATGATGCGCGTTGTCAGGCCATTCTGTTTTTGGTCTTTCACGCGTTGCGTAAATTTATCCAGCGCAAAGCCTGCGAAGTTTTCATTCAGAGGCTGGAGCGTATTGTTCGCCAGTGAAGTGCTGATGGCCTGCCACGCCAGCGTGTAGTCGCGCACGATTGCGTTTTGTGTTACGTCCTCCACCTCGCGCGGCTGGGCATTCTTCACATTGAGCTGTACCTGGGGTTTGGAGTCGGCGAAAATCCGCTCCAGCAGAGGCGCAACGCCGGAGATCGCGAGCGCTACACCGGCACTGAGGATCAGGATGCGTGCAAGCTTCATTATCTGCCTCCCACGTGCAGTTCATTGCCCAGCACCACGCCGGCAGCCATAGTGATGGTTGCGTTGTCAGATGCAGGCAGCTCGGCACGCGCCGTGTCCTTTTTGATGCGCGCGTCCACGGTGCTTTTGCCGGTCTTATCAGTCTGGATGAACGTAACGATGGTCCCGTCCGGCACCGGATTGCCACTGCAATCGCGGATTGGATCTGTTTCCACGATTATGTTTTGGGCTGTGTGGCCAGCCACATGCATGCGGAAACTGCGCTCACATGGATCAGCCGCAACCTGTTGCACCACGCGCGCCACTGAAGTGTCATCCACGGAGGCGACAAACTGCGCCGCACCCGCTTTGGGCGCGGACGCGCTATCGATCCACGCAACCCCTTCACGGCTGGTAACAGTCTTCGTTGTTCCTGCCCCGCCAACGGACAGATTAAAGTTTACGGGCGTGGGATCCAGAATCAGGTTCTGGTACTGATCAAAAATGAAGGTCACACCGCTGATTACGTTGGGTCGGGCAACCGGCACGCGTGAGGGACGGGCAAGGAAGTTTAACTTTCCCGGCTTGCCTGGTTTTACCCAGAACACCTGGGATCGATTCGAATCGCCGCGCACCACGGCAATCCATCGTCCGGCGCTCCGGAGTTCTTCCCCTTTGATATCCACGCTGCCGCCAGATTTGAATTCTTTCTTGATCACCTGTCCCGGCCCGACCAGGTACAGTGTTCCGCTGCCGCTCGTGCCGATGCTGAGAGGCTGCCCCGCCACGGCATTCTGCGGCACGCGCAGTTCCGCAGCGCGTGCGCAGTCCTCCGCGAACCAGCACAGCGCAATTATCAGACCGGTATAAATTACTTTACGCATAGTTAGTTCTCACGGCTGTTAAGGCTGTAATGATTTACGGTTACGCGATAAGTATGCACGTTTGCCGCCAGATCGTCGCGCAACGCCACGGAGAAGGGCTGCGGCGTCTGTGGCAGTAAAGCGTGGTCAGAGTAAGCGTCTGAAACCCAGATCACCTGCCCGCCATTGTCATAAAATGTGGCGAGAACGTGCGGGATGTTAACGATCTGTCCGCTTTCATTCAACAACTCGCCTTTCAGCACGGTGCGGCCAGTCAGGTCTTTTTCAATCCTCTGATGCAACACGGCAATGACCGGATCGGCCGATGCAGGCACCAGCATCCAATTGTGCGTCATGCGGACAGATTTCACGTCAGCCTTTTTAATGCCCGGAAAATCGATGCGATATGGCGAGACTTCCTTGGGCAGCAATACGTGTGAGAGCTTGTCAAAGCTGCTTTCTTCAGCAATGTCTTTGCCGCTACTGTCAGTAAGCACCGCGCCCACGCTGATGAAAGCGGGAACAGTATCCTCATTCACCACTTCGCCCATGATGATCAGAGCGCCGTCGCGCTCCACGGCATGCATGGAGAGAATGCGGCAATTCGGGTTCTCCACGTTCTGCGCCCCCCAGTCATCGCCGGCTCCGCGCCATATAATGTCCCAGCGCAGATAGTTCACGGGTATTACCTGCGGCGGCACGTTCACTTCTTTTTCCGCCGGCCATACCACTTTCCATGTGCCATCGTCCTTCACAACTTTCAAATCACGGGTCTCAAAAGAAGCTCCAACGGCGGTCGCATATTTAATTTCAGTGCGGACCGTGGCTTCATTTTCGGATTCATGCAGCACGCGGGTATTGACCGAGTCCAGTTGCGAGTAGGTGCGCAGGCTGCCGTTGCGCCCAGCAAGATCGCGGGTGAAGCCACCCTCGTCAACGTTGCTGGAAGGAGCGACAAAAGCGTACGCGCCATGCCAGTCGTGTCCCTTAACGTTGTCAAACATGGCTTGCACAGCGCCGTCCGGCGTGGAGGCATGTGTGGTCTTGCTCCCATGCACCGTGCCCACGGCGATCAATCCCACCGTAAGCGCTCCAAAGATGATTGCTAATAAGCGGCCCATTACAATGCCTCCCGGTATACAGGTTCTTCGCTTGAGGTCAGCGGGAACTCAATTGTTTCAAGCTTGCGGCGCTTGTCTGGGAACGCCAGAACAAGGACCAACGCAAGAATGCTGCTGCCGATGGGAAGCGTGCCCCAGAGAATCCCTTCCATGCGGGTGGGCGGCGTTCCATATGGCGTTTTGTGCGCCGGAGGAATTCCGTCTTTCACCCACAGGCTGACGTTGCCGCGGTCATACACTTCTGTCTTGCGCCAGCCTGCAAAGGCGATGAGCGGCTCATAATACGGATCGCGAACAAATATGTATTTCAATCCGTACTGCTCGGCGTGCTTCAGCACGGCCCGCAGTGACTCAATGCCATTTGTCCCGTAATACTTTGAGTTGGTGAGCTGGGCTGATCCGTACTGAGTCATCTCCGGGAGCAGACGGGCAGAGTTATATTCGCCGTCCACGCTGCTGGCGTTGGCGTAAATCCCCACTTCGGACATTTTGCTTCCGAAGCCGAGCGTGAGATACCGGTACTTGTCATGGCCATCGCGGTTCAGGAAGGAAACAACCTCAGCCGTGCTGAAAGGCGCATCATGGATAGGGTGATATACCGGCCATGAAACCGCCATCGCTACGCTGAACGCACCCAGCGCTCCCAGAACGAAAGCTGCCTTGCGCCCGTAACGGTCAATCAAGACCACAGCGCCCAGCGCCACGATTGGCAACGCCATAAGGTTGGCCCAGAAGCTGAAACGCTCAAACGTAAGAATGTCAAAAGGATTGTGGACATTCGCGCCCGTAATTGCGTTGACTACTCCGGCAAGCATGCCCAGCAGGATGCGCGGCAGCGGCGTGGTTCCACCCAGGCCGAAAATCATGGTGACCCAAAAGCCGATGAACAGCGGCCGCAGTCTCGATTCCTTAAGACCTTTTAGGAAAATGAAAGGCAGCGCCAGCAACATTGCGCCCCACGGGACGATGATGTAGTTCACCGCCAGCCAGCCCTGGGAGAAGAAGTTCTCGCGGCTGCCGTGCGGAATAGGCATCTGCTTGATCGGGTTGGCTTTTAACGCCAGCCAGTACGGCAGCAGCACCACGATAATTCCTACAAGGGAGAGAGCGGCAAAAATCGCTGATCGTATCACCACCCCGGCAACAGTTGCGTCATTGCCCTCGCGTTTCCGGTCCATGATGGCCGTAACCACCACAGGAATTGTGAAGATCACGCTGGCAAACAGCAGCGTTACGTGGTGCGCAGAGGCAGCAGCCATGGTCAGCGCCAGGGCTTTGCACAATGCCAGCATCTTGTTCTCACGCGCCCATTCATAAAAGTATCCCAGCGCCATCAGGTAAAGAGGTGCGGCCCAGGTGGTGGATAGCTGTCCGTCGACGTATACGAGCGAAGCCAATGATCCCAGCAACACACTGCCAATGGCGGCGTAACTGGCGGCTCGTTCTCCTACCCATATTCGCGCATATTTATAAACGCCGAGCGGGAGCAGCAGGATCGCAATCAGCTGAACAAAAATGTAGGCCAGGTTCAGGCCCATCACGTGGGAGAACAGCGCCATCCACTGCTGCTCCATGGGCGGATAAGTGGTCTGGGAGAAACCGGTAAACCACTTTTCATTCCACGGATTGAACCAGTGTGTCGCATAGTGTGCCGCAAAAAACTTGTGGAAGTCCGCGTCGTACGAGTCATTGGTAATCTGCATCAGCAGGAGCGGACCGTGCACCAGCAGCGCCAGCAACAGCACCCAACTCAAGGGAATCGCGCGAGAGGGCAAAGTAACCTGCCTGCTCGGAGCGATGGATGGGGAACTCATGAAAAACCTCCGTGAATGCGAGTGCGATGATCGCGAAAATCTCTACTCAGTGAGACGGCATTAAAAAGGGACGCCGCTAATTAGCAGCAGTTTTGCTTCAGCAGAGACTTCGATTCCAAAAGAGGTGCTCGGGTTTGCCAAGTGGCATCCGGATTCTCATTTTTGGAGCATTTTTGGTAGTTTCTGCCCTGCTAGCAATCCCTGAGAGCAAAAATGGCATCTTGATTCAAGATAAGAACAGAGCTGCTGCCGCGGTTGGGGCATGCTGCTTTCGCTAAATTCTTGGTAGCGTGCGTGGAACCTGGTGGCCACGTGTTCTTTCTGCGACTCTGACAACGGTGGTCCCGTGAAGAAGAACTTTTTGCGTCTCGCGCTTTCCTGCTCTCTATTTCTGGTCAACTTTGGCTGGGCGCAGACGTTTGATCTGAATAGCAAGCCGCAAGACCAGAAATCCCAGCCTAAGCGGAACAATGGCAAGCGGCAGCCCGCAGGCAAAGCCGCAAGCGGTGGTGGCGGCTCGACTGCCTGTGGAACCACCGGCAGCGGATGGGGTGGCAGCATTGAAGCCGGACGTTATGCGCGCGCCGCTGAGAAGGCATTGGCCAGCGGCAATCCCTCAGCGGCCATGGGCTATGCCGAGCACCTGACTCAGGCCGCGCCCAGCGACCCATGCAACTGGTTCCTGCTGGGCTACACCAGCCGTCTGGCGGGCAACTCCAAAGTTTCCCTCGATGCCTATCAGAAGGGTCTCTCACGTCAGCCTAACTCCGTGGAAGGCCTCTCAGGCATGGCCCAGACGTACATTCGCATGGGCAAGGCCGACGAAGCCAAGAAACTTCTGTTGCAGGTAATCGCCGCCAATCCTCGCCGGGCCACTGATCTGGCGATGGCGGGCGAACTCTTCATGCAATCAGGCGATCTTCCCCGCGCCCAGAACTTACTGGAACGCGCCGAGGGTGTTCAGCCTTCATCCCACGCCGAACTGTTGCTGGCCATCACCTACATGAAAGAGAAGCAAACGGATAAGGCCAAGCAGCTTCTGGATAAGGCGATGAAGCGCAGCCCAAGGAACACTGAGATCTTCCGCGCCGTTGCCCAGTATTACCGCGAAGCCCACGATTACAAGTCCGCCATCGCCATTCTGCAGAAGGCGCCGGTGAAGAATGCTGACGTCATGTCCGAGCTGGGTTACACCTACGAGCTGGCAGGCATGAAGAAAGAATCGGCGGACACATACGAGAAAGCTGCCGCCCTGGCTCCCAAATCCGTTAATGTGCAGTTGGCGGCGGCGCAGGCACAATTGCGCGTCGGCAATTTGGACAAGGCACGCACTTATCTTTCACGCGGCGAGCAGCTGGACGCGAACTACTATCGCCTGCACGCGATCCGCGGCGACCTGGCCAAGATTGAGCGCCGTGATAGTGACGCCGTCCGTGAATATCTGGCAGCGCTTGCTGCCATGCCGGAAGGCCCAGCTGAGGGCGTGCTTTATCCCACACAATTGCGGCTCAACCTGATCGATACTTACCGCAATCTGGATGACGATGCCGCAATAACCCAGCAACTCAACATCGCTCAGCAGGAGCTGGCCAAGATACAGGTGGAGGGGCCGCAACAGGTGGAATATTTGCGCCTTCGCGCGGCCATCAAAGCGCTTGCTAATGACGTTCCCGGGGCTGAAGCTGACCTGAAGCAAGCGCTGCAGCTTGATCCTGAGAATGACAACGTGACGTTGCAGTACGGCAGCCTGCTCTGGAAGATTGGCCGCAAAGGCGAAGCCCGGCAGATGTACACCACGTTGCTCAAGCGCGATGAGAAGAACCGCTATGCGCTGGAAGCGCTAGGCTATCTCTCTCGTGATGAAGGCGACAATAAAGCGGCTGAAGGTTTCTTCGGTCGCATGGCTGCTGCCTATCCAAACGATTATGTTCCTTACATGGCGTTGGGCGATCTGTACACCGCGATGAAGGAATATCCCAAGGCACAGGCCAGCTATGAGAAGGCCCACAAACTCGCGCCCACAAATTCGCAGATCGTAGCCAGCGGCTCCAACGCTGCCATTGAAGCAGGCAAAGTTGATCTGGCTGGAGAGTGGATCGCACGCGCAACCGGGACCATGAAGAACGATCCGCGCGTGATGCGCGAAACGGAGCGTTATCTCTTCCTGAAAGGCCGCTACGCTGAATCCGCGAAGCTGGGCGAAGTGGCAATCGTGAAGTTGCCGCATGACCGTGATGCCGCCGTTTATCTGGGTTATGACTATTACAACCTGGGCCGCTACGACCAAGTGCTGTCCCTGGTAAGCCGCTATGAGGCCACCATGCCCAAGGAAGCGAACTTCCCCTTGCTTGCCGGGCACGTACACAAGCAGAACCAGTTGTTGCAGCAGGCAATCGACGATTTCTCCCGCGCGCTCGAAAAAGATCCCAAGATGTTTGAAGCGCTGGTGAACCGCGGATACGTCCGCAATGACATGCAGGACGCCCAGGCAGCGATCCGCGATTTTGAGCCCGCGCTCAAAATGAATCCCAACAGTGGCATTGCCCGCCTGGGTCTGGCTTTCTCTTACCTCCAACTGCATCGCTCGCGTGAAGCTTTGGAGGAAACGAACAAGGCGGAAAAGCTGCTTGGCGAACTGGGCGCTACGCACATGGCCCGCGCTACCGCATACCGGCAAATGCGAGTGCTCGATAAGGCAGTATCGGAATACCGTGTGGCGCTCAAATACTCTCCCGACGATCTGAAACTTCATCTGGCGCTGGCGGATGCTTTGTTCCACGCGCGGCACTACGCCCAATCCATCAATGAGCTGGACGCTTCATTGAAGCTCTCTCCTGATGATCCGCTCATTTATGCCAACATGGCTTCAGCCTACGCGCAGCTAGGCCGTCGCCCTGAGACATTCAAGTACATTCAACTGGCAGAGCAGGAAGCGGTGGACCAATCCGCGATCCTGCTGGCCACTGGCGACGCGCTGCTGACCCTGGGTGACCGATCGGCTGCGTTGGAACGCTTTACGCGCGCGCTGGACGCTCCGGACGCAAACCGAGTTGACGTGCGCATTGAGTTCGCAAAACTGTTTGTACGCCAGGGCAAGTTTACCGATGCCAAGCAGGAAGTGGCGCTGGCGTTTGCTGAGTCGCGGATTGGCGAGGCCTCTCCGGTTACCGCCGATAATCTGGTTGAAGCCGCGAACATTTTCCTGGCCGCCCATGACTTTGATCTGGCTGAGCGTTACTTCGCCAAGGCCAAGGACCTGGGTGCTTCTGACGACACGGTTGCCATTGGCTTGGCCGATACCTATATCGCTCAAGGCAATGATCGCAAAGCGGAGCAGGAACTGGCTGCGCTGGGAAATTCCGCAGATTACCAGCAGAGCTATGATTACCAGCTTGCGTGGGCCAATATCTACACCCAGCGGCATGACAATGCACGGGCCGTCACCGCATTTGCCCGTGCCAACCAGCTTGCGGCAGATGACCCGATAGCTGAGCGTGGCCTATTACAGGTGGCCGGGGAAGAAGGCACGCCTTTGCCCTGGCGGCCGGATCTGAACATCCAAAGCGACGTAACGACTGGCGCGATTTTTGAAGACGCCACTCTTTACGAGATGAATAACAAGCTGATAGGCGCTCCGTTGCCGCCGCACGCCTCTCAGGAGACTGACGTTAATAGCGCATTCCATTACACAGGCTGGAAAGTGCCCATCAATGGCCTGTTTGGCGTCAACAATTACGTTGGAACAACTTTGTTTCCCAACCAGCTGCTGCCCATCCGGCGCAACACCTTTGATACGATCTTGAATGTCGGCACAACCTTGGTTCAGCGTCTTGGAAACTCCCACATTGTTTTTGTCCCGGGTATTCAATTTACCATCCGGCGCGATACGCGATCGCCGATCGATCTAAACCAGAATCTCTTGCGTGAATATCTTTATCTGAGCACCTCACCTTTCTTCAACTGGCTGACGGTGCGCGGAAGTGCAATCCATGAAGCCGGCCCATTCACGCTCCAGAACCAAAACTCGCGCGACCTGGGCGCAAGCCTGGAGTTTGAAGTGGGACGTCCATGGGGAAACAACTCTCTGGTTACGGGCTATTCCGTCCGCGATCTCTTGTTCCGCCCCGCCCCGCGTGAATTTTTTACTACAGACACCTGGGTAGGCATGGAGCATAAGTTCGGCGAGAAGCTGGCTGTTACCGTGCTGGGAAAATATATCCGTTCATGGCGCGTACAGGACCTCACTTTTGCCACGGCGCAGGCGCTTATACCCGGCGCGCGCGTTGAGTACAAGCGCAATGAGCGCTGGTCCTTTGAAGGTTCCATGGACTTGACCCGCGGCGAGGGGTTCCACCTTTATGACAACGTTCAGAGTGGATTCCTCATCTCGTATGTAAAGCCGCTTCGACGCAGCATGAACGACGTGAATGGTTCGCTCAACGTCGATTACCCATTGCGCTTTTCCGTAGGCGTGCAACAACAAACGTTTTATGGCTATACCGGCATAGGGAGCACATCATCCTTCAGGCCGGTAGCTAGTATTTCAATTTTTTAAGGTTCTCAGGGCCCAGATGAAAATATGCTTTGTAAGCGGTTTCCCGCCGAGTAAAGCGGTGCTCAATGAATACGGCTTTCACGTAGCCAGAGAGCTGCAGGCCGATCCGTTGATTAGTTTGACCATTTTGTCCGACGAGTATTCAGGCGGGGAGCCAGAGCTGCCGGAATTCGACGTGCGCCGCTGCTGGAAGGAAAACCGCCTCAGCAACCACGCGCGCCTGCTCAGGGCGATCCGCGACTGCAAGCCCGACGTTGTCTGGTTCAACCTGGTTTTTTCCAGCTTTGGCAACAAAGAGAATCCACTGGCAGCTTTTTCCGGACTCACTCTGCCCGCCATGACGCGCATGGCCGGCTTTTACACGCACGTAACGCTGCACCATTTGATGGACCACATTGACCTCAACGACGCAGGCGTTCGCAACAAAGCGCTCTTCCGCGCCGCTGGAAACATCGCCACGCGCATGCTCCTGATGGCCAACTCAGTTTCTGTCCTGCTGCCGGCTTACCGCCGCACGCTGACGGAAAAATATAAGGGCGAGCACATTCATTATCGCGCACACGGAATCCTTTCCGCGCGGCCTGAATTTCCTGATTTCTCCCGGCGCGGCAACCCCGACCACCGCATTCTGGCTTTTGGAAAGTGGGGCACCTACAAACGCTGCGAAATGCTCATTGAAGCGTTTGAAGAGCAGGTGGCGCCCGCCTTTCCGCGCGCAAAACTGGTGATTGCAGGAACGAATAACAGCAACTCACCGGGCTATATTGAAGGCCTGAGCGCGAAATATGCCAGCCATCCGGGAATTGAGTTCAAGGGTTACGTGGAAGAACACGACATTCCGGACATGTTTGGCACTTCATCATTCATGGTGATGCCATATACCTCAGCCACCGGCGCCAGCGGCGTGGCGAATCTGGCCGCGGCTTACGGAGTGCCGATAGTCTGCTCGGACATTCCCGACTTTCGCGAGATGGGCGATAGCGGCGGGCTGGCCATCAAGTTTTATCCAGTAGGAAACAAGGCTGCGCTGGCCAAAAATATGCTCGACCTGCTGCAAAACGAGCAGCAGCAGCATGAAATGGCCGAGCAGAATTTCTCCGCGGCTTTGCGCATGACCATGCCGCAGATTATCCGCCAATACGTCCGTGCGTTTGACCGGCATCAGAGAGCGCGCGCGTTGGAAGCTGTTTCGCGTTTCCGCCGCATTCCTGCGTGGGTGCCTTCGCGCTCGGCCATCTTCAGGGCGTCGCGCTGGGGAAGCTGGAGTTGAGCAAAGCTCTTTACGCCTGTTTTCGCTTCGAGTTCTGCAAGGATTGAAGCAGCTCTTTTGCCGCGCGCAATCCGCTGGCAATCGCGCCGTGGACGGTGCCGTTGTATCCGTCGCCATTCGTAGCTTCTCCGGCAAAGTAGAGTGTATCGACAACTGTCTCCGCGAGTTTCTTTGCAGCGTCCATTCCTCCGACCGCTGTATAGCTGTACGCGCCGCGTGAGAATGGGTCCGCCTGCCAGTCATGCACAAATGATTCTGTTATGTGCCTGCGAAGCTCAGGCCCTTCAATTTTCATGATCCGCGCCAGCGACTGTACTGCGCTTGTAACGATTTGATCTTTGCTACGGCCACTGTGTGTTTTAGCGTTTGGGCCAGCTGCCCAGCCCGTAAGGATGGGATAAGGAAGAGGATTGCTCGTCCACCAGGTTGGAAATTGCTGATCGTCAGTAAAAAGAAAACTCAGATCAGCGATTTTCGGATCGTGTTCCCAGAATTTTTCCTGAAAGCACAGGCTCACGCGAATGACCGGGCCCATTTCCAGAAAGCTCATGGCATTCTGCTTTTCCGGCAGCCCGGGCGAAAAAGCCACGCTGCCTGATTTCAGCACACCCAACGGAAGCGTAACAATGGCCCGCGAAGCCAGATATTCCGTTGAACCAGCGCTGGCTATGACTTCTCCTTGCCGCCAGGCAATCTCATTCACCGGGGTATTCATCACAATGTCGCAAAGCCCGCGGTCGATCCGGTCTGCCACCGCTCGTACCAGACTTTCATAGCCCCTAGCGATCCGGTATTGATGGTCGCCGTCGATAGCTTCTTCCGCCTCGCTATCGCGACGCAATGAACGTGCGCTGATGAGCGACGGATCAGCGGCATGGAAGCCTTCCACATATCTGAGCGCCTGCTGTTTTACGTCGTCATCTTCTCCGCTGCGGTCAAGATAATACTGAAATGATTCGTCGGGCTCTTTCTTAGGCAGCCTGGAAAAAAGCTGATCGACTTTCTCCATGAGATGGCCGGCCTCAGCCCATTCGCCATTGATCTTTCGTTTAAAATGGCCTTGCACGGGCATGATCCGTATTGCGCCTTCCGCAGTAAGAGAAAGAATTTCGTCTGGGCGACCGTGAATAAACTCTGCTCCCAGTTCCACAGGGAAATCGCCGGAGCAATGCGTGTAGATGCGGCCACCAAGGCGGTTTCGCGCTTCCAAGAGCGTGACTCGCGATCCGGCCTCAGTAAGATGGCGCGCGGCAACCAGCCCGGCAATTCCGCCACCGATGATCAGTGCGTCCATAGTTCTGCAGCCGTCACATCTTCTTTTGATGCGCCTGAGACAGGCATAGGATAAACGCCGAGCGCCCGGGCAGCGCCGATATCGACCGTGAGGACCTCGCTTTGCGGAGTTTTCTTAAGCCACGCCTGAGCACGGGCGATTGCCGCAGCAAATGTCCCGCGTGGCAGCACGGTCAAATCAAGATAAAGGAAGTCTGGCGAGTTAGGTCCCAGCCGAACTCCGGTGAACGCGTGCCCCGGAACAATTACGATCACGGGTTTCATTCCAAGGTTCTCCAGCGCGGAAGCAAAAGCCACGCTCACGTCAATGCAGTTGGCATTGCTGAGTTCCAGCGTCTCTCGGGGCAGGCGGATGCGTTCTGTTTCATTGGGATAATTCCCAAAGGTATAAATACTGCTCACGTAACTGATGCCGGAGCGGCGCATCGCGGCAAAAATTGCCGCGGCCTGGGCGCGCACCTGCGCGGTCAGATCGATTCCAGGAACAAGGTTATAGCCACGCATTCGTCCGCCAGGAACCAGGCGTTCCGCGCGTGCCACCAGTTGCAGGACTTTGTCATCATGAGGCGTCACCCAGCGGGCCAGCAGTTGCGCGTTGGCGAATTTTCTTCCCCAGAAGAAATCAGAAGCGCTATGGATAAATACCGGACGCTGTTGTGCAAACGTGTGTCCCGTTAAGGGGTCTTGAACTTCCACCACCAATGTGGCGGGATGGATCTCGCCATTCTCATACGACTTGGGGAGCAATTCAGGATCAAGGCTGAATGTCCGCACTTCATGCGGCCCGATCACAGCAGTCTGGCGCAGTTCCGCGCTCCAGCCTCGAACTTCCGAAGAAATAATCTGCAATACCGCTTTGTCAGATGTGTTCGCAATGCTCAACACCGCGACGGGCCAGTAGTCGGCGGCGTGGGCGGCAGCAAGCGCAGGGAAAATCTCTCCGCGTCCGGGCATGTTGAGCTGATATTGCATTTGCAGAGGCGAAGCGGGGCCGGTGCTCACCTGCATTTTTGCCGGCAGAGGCGGATCTGGAAGAGGCTTCAACGCGAGCTTGGTGACGAACATCCAGGTCCAAGCGAGTGCTCCGCCGAGTCCAACCGTGGTGAATAAAAATACCCATGCCAGCACTCGCGCAACTCTTCCAGGTTGTCTGGATTTCGCCATCTTATGAATTGGGTGACGAAGAGAGCTGATGGGTTGCAACAACTTTCCCACGCGCTTGAGGCAACACCTTAAGCATATGTAAGGCAGCCAGCTTTTGTGCTTGCTCTTTCACTGCCAGCCGATCGTTACCGGGCAGCTGCCGGAACCTTGTTGTCAACAAAAGCCACGGCTTCTTCAATAATTTCCTGCACCAACTCCGGCGACGAGGCTTCCACATAAATGCGCATCAGCGGCTCCGTGCCGGAAGACCGCAATAGCACCCAGGCGTCCGCGCCTTTGTCTTTGATCGGCGCGTCGAGGAAGAACTTAATCCCGTCAAGATTTTCCTTGCGCAGCACTTTGTAGCGACCCAGTGACGTTGTTTCACCACTGCCGGCGCGGGAGATCGCGGCATCTTTCACTTCGTTGGGAATGCGCAAATCCCGTCGCGCGTAATAGTGCGGACCATATTCAGATTGCAGCGCGGACACCAGTTGGCCCAGGCTCTTGCCTTCATCGGCCATCACGTTGGCCAGAAGCAGGGCGTTGAGCAGGCCATCGCGCTCCGGCAGATGGCGCTGGAATCCGATGCCGCCGGACTCTTCACCGCCAATCACAATCTGCCGCTCCAGCATCAGGTCACAGATATATTTGAAACCGATACCGCATTCCAGCAGCGTGCGTCCATGTTTGGCTGCTATGCGATCCAGCATGCGTGTTGTATTAAAGGCGCGCGCCACATCGCCCGGCCAGTCTTTGTGCCTCGTTACCACCCATTGCAGCAGGATGGAAAAGATCTTGTGTGAATCCACAAAACTTCCATCTTCCGCTGCCGCGCCAATACGGTCCGCATCTCCGTCAGTGATAAACGCTGCGTGGCATTTTTCCTTGACCACAATCTCCTGCGCCGCGCGCACATGAGGCTCAATGGGCTCAGGATTGATTCCCGGAAAAAGTGGATTGACCTCGCTACGAATCTGCACATGCTGAATGCCACGCTTCTTGAAGATGTCCGCCAGCACGTTGCGTCCCGCGCCATACATGCAGTCGATGGCAAACTTGAAATTGGCTTTCGCGATCTTGTCCAGATCAGCAAATTTGCAGATGGCTTCCACGTAAGGCGTCTTGAAATCTGCTTCCTCAACCTTGGCCGCCTTGCCTTTCGGCATGGCCCCTTCGTGGACGTATCCTTCAATCTGCTGGATGATCGCTGGCGTAGCTGAGCCGCCATACGTTGCTTTGAACTTCACTCCATTCCAGTCCCAGGGATTATGGCTTGAGGTAATCATGATGCCGCCAGCGGTTTTTAAGCTTCGGACGGCATAGGACAGAGCCGGAGTGGGTGTGTAATCATTTGAGAGCTTGATGGAGATTCCGGCGGCGGCCAGTACTTCGGCGGCGGCCTGCGCAAATCGGCGAGATCCAAAGCGCGTGTCGTAGCCGATGACCAGCCCTTGGCTGGGATCTTCATTCTTTAAAACGTAAGCGGCAATGGCCCCGGCAACGCGCCGGACATTTTCAAATGTATAGTCTTCGGCAATAACGCCACGCCATCCATCGGTCCCAAACTTAATGTCATCCATCTCTGTCGCTTCGCTCCAAACCGCTTTAAGAATAAATTCTACCGGACAATGTAATCGGCCTTGAATCAAGCCGCTCGGCAGTGCGGGCCTCGCGGCTCCTCAACAATTTTTGGCGCTTCGCTCCAAACCGCTCAGGATTTTCTACGCTCAATTTTTGCCAGCGTTCAATGGAAAGCCACTCGTCGCGTGGTAGGGCTCGCGCCTAGATCAGCTCGGTCAATTTCTTTTCACTTAAGTATTTCACAATTTTCCCGACGTCCTGGGAATGCTCCCGCGTGGTCACCAGAATTGCGTCCTCGGTTTCCACTACAACAAGGTTGTGGACGCCCACTGTGGCCACAAATTTATCGGGCGCATAAACGTAATTGCCTGTGGCATTCAGTGCAAAGGAACTCTTGCCGTGCAGCACGTTGGCATCGTCTTCTTTTTGAAAAGCCGCGTGGTGCTCGTATAGAGCGGCCCACGATCCCAGATCGTTCCAGCCAAAGTCGGCGCGTAGACAGAACAGGTTCGACGAATGCTCACCCTTGGCCGAACGCGGCTCCAGGACAGCATAGTCAATGCTGATGTTTTCGCACTTGGGATAAAGCTGCGCAAACGTCTTGTCGAAATCTTTAGTTCCCCAGGTTGCCGCGATTTGCTCAAGATAAGGCGCGGTTTCCGATAAGTGTTCCCGCAAAGCCCGGGTAAGCGTGCGCGCACTCCAGACAAATATGCCACTGTTCCAGTAATAATTTCCCGCGGTCACAAACTCTTCTGCACGCTGCTGGTTTGGCTTTTCCGTAAAGCGCTTTACCCGGAACAGCTCTGATTCAAGCTTTTCTCCGGTCTCAATGTAGCCGTAGCCGGTTTCAGCGCGGGCAGGTTGCACGCCCATTACAACAATGTGGTCTTCGTGAGAGGCAATTTCAATGGCGCGCTGCAGGACCTTGCGAAACTTTTTTTCATCGCCAATCACGTGGTCCGCCGGAAACATGCCGATGACGGCATTGGGCGCGATCTTCTCCAGCAAAAAAGCCCCCAATCCAATGGCTGGGGCAGTGTTGCGGGCCTCAGGCTCCGTCACAACCTGCCGTGGAGGAATTGCGGGAAGCTGCCGCTGAATCTCTTCAGCAAGAAATTCATTGGTGATCACCCAGAAATCTTTTTCGGTGCCCAGCGGAAGCAGTCGTTCCATGGTCTTCTGGATCATGGTCTGTTTACCGTCGAGCGCCAGCACCTGCTTGGCTTGCCTGCGACGGCTGCGCGGCCAGAAGCGCGTCCCGCTGCCGCCCGCAAGAATTACTGGAAAGAATGGCTGTTTGCTCACAAGCACCCACAGGGCAGAAGCCCAGACGTCTTCAAACGTGTCGCGTAATGTTGCCTGTTCGTTCAACGCTGAAGCGTTGAGAAACTCTTCTCTAATAATACAGTCGCCGGTTGCTCAACTTTTTCTACTGGAAGCGATGCGCAGAGAAATTCCAGTTCCCATTGCGGCTTCAGTAAAAACTTTTCGATCGCTGCAGGGACCACCACGGCTTCTCCGCTGGTAAATGTTACCGGTGCCGCGGCTTCGCTTTCGATCACGCCGCATCCGCGGGTCGCCACCAGACACCACACGCTCTTTTTGGCGTGCCGCGGCCGCTTAAACTCCCAAGGCCGCTTCATCTTGAAATGGTCAACGATGAAACAGGGCGAGGTCACAAGATTGACCTGTTCTTTTCCCTGCTCCGTCTGTCGCTGTCCGGCAATCGCCTTTCCAGCATGCGTCTGCTCCTTGGTAACCCGCAAGCCGTCTTCAATATGCAATTCCCGTGGACGGCCATAATCATAGAGACGGTAGGTGGTGTCAGAATTTTGCTGCGTCTCCACGATGACCGCGCCCCCGCCAATAGCATGGACCGTGCCTGCATCCACGTAAATCATGTCGCCTTCATGAACATCAATCCAGTTCAGCAAATGCTCCATGCGCTCTTCACGGATCGCGGCTTCGACTTCCGTTTTGCTGGTTCCGGGCTTCAATCCCAGCCCTATCTGAGCTCCGCGGTCGGCACGCAACACATACCAGCATTCCGTTTTGCCGCAAGGCTGGCCGACTTTGGCAGCACCTTCATCATCAGGGTGGACCTGCACGGAAAGCTTCTCTGTGGGAAAGAGAAATTTGACCAGGAGCGGAAAGCGGGTTGCATCCCTGGCCGCATCGCCCAAAAAAGGTTTGCCGAATTCTTGCGCCAAGTCGGCCAGAGTGCGGCCCGCAAGCGGGCCATTGCGGACGGTGCACTTGTCGCCGGTCAGCCATGCCTCGCCGATGGGATCGCCCGTAACTTCACGGGCGTAAAAGGGCTTAAGGTCTCGGGTACCCCAGACGCGCTCGTGAAACTGCGGTTGCAACAATAATGGGTAAAGTTCGGGCATGCGAATTGCGATGGGACCTAGAAAATCTTAGACTCGGAAAACAAGCTGGGTGTTGTCCAGCAGCTTGGGTCGGTTGAGCCAAGCTGCTGAGTATCTGCGTCTAGCGGTTCTCTTGCGAATTGCGGGCCTTTAGGCAGACGTTCATTGCGTTAGCAATGAAGGCGTCTATCAGGCGGCCGGTTATCTAAGACCGAACCCTAGCATGCCCTATAGCTTCCCGAACCATTCCTGCATGCGCTCCATGCCGCGTTCAATCTCCGTGGGTGAAGTGGCGTATGACAGGCGAATATGCTCGCGCGTTCCAAAGGCCTCGCCCGGAACTGTGACCACATGGGCCTCATGCAGCAGGCGCTTGGCGACATCGGCCGCCGAGTTGATTCCGGATTTGCCGAAATAGGCTGAGACGTTGGGGTAAACGTAAAATGCCCCTTCCGGCTTTACGCAGGAGACGTCTGGGATCAGGCTGAGATGGCCCAGTGTAAGATCGCGCAGCTGGATGTAATCTTTCTTCATTTTTTCAACGCAGTCCTGCGGGCCGGTAACGGCGGCCAAGCCGGCCATCTGGACCATGTGCGCGGTGCTTGAAGTGCTCTGGCTCTGCAGCTTGGTCATGGCATTGATGATTGGCGCGGGGGCCATTGCATATCCCAGCCGCCAGCCGGTCATGGCGTATGTCTTGGAAAGCGAGCCCACAATCAGCAGGTGCTGCTTCACGTCTGTGACTGAACCGGCAGAGAAACACCGCGGCGTGAAATTCAGGTAGACATAGCATTCATCGGCTATGACATAAATACCGCGCTTGTGCGCCAGCCGCAGGATGGCCGAGAAATCCGCCGGATTGAGCACCGCGCCGCTGGGATTGTTGGGCGTATTGACGATGATGGCGCGCGTCCGCGGAGTAATCTGGCGCTCAATCATCTCTGGCGTCAGCCGGAAATTATCGGTCTCGTCGGTTTCGACGAAAACGCATTTGCCGCCCGCATACTCAATAATGTCTTTGAATGAAACCCAGTAAGGGACAGGGACGATCACTTCGTCACCGTGGTCCACCAGCACCTGCAAGGCGTTGAACAGGGCAAGCTTCCCACCGGTGGAAACCATGCATTCACTGGGCTGGTACATGGAACCAAAATCCGCGGCGTGGCGGCGGACAATCGCAGTACGCAACTCCTGGATTCCAGCAACGGCGGTGTAACGCGTGCAATTGTTGTTGATCGCGGCAATGGCCGCATCCTTGATGTGCTGCGGCGTGGGGAAATGCGGCTCGCCCGCGCCAAACTCCACCAGATCGGCCCCGCCCGCCTTCAGCTGTGCCGCTTCGGCAACCACCGCCATGGTGGCGGAAATTTCAATGCGATTAATGCGGTCACTAAATTGTTTTACTGCCGGAAGCGTCGCCATCTTGTACCTCTTTTAAATTGTGGCTGCGGCGCCATGGAATTTATCCCGCAGACGTTGTTCCACCAGTTCCGGCACCAGCCCGCGCACGGAACCGCCAAGGCGAAAAATCTCTTTGACCAGCCGCGAACTCAAATACGAATAAGCTTCCGCGGGCATCATGAACACGGTTTCCAGCTGCGGCTGCAGTTTGCGGTTCATCAGGGCCATCTGCAACTCGTACTCGTAATCGCTGATGGCGCGGATGCCGCGCAGCACCGCCTTGGCTTTCTTCTGCATGGCGTAATCCACCAGCAGACCTTCAAAGGCTTCCACGCGAACATTGTCATAGTGCTTGACCATCTCTTGCAGCATCTGTAGCCGTTCCTCCAGGGTAAAGAGCGGATCTTTTTCAGAGTTGCGCAGGATGGAAACGATCAGTTCATCAAAAATCTTGCTGCCGCGTTCAATCAGGTCAAGATGACCGTTGGTGAGCGGATCAAACGAGCCGGGATAGATGGCGCGGACCAAATTCAATTGAGTTCCTGATTGTGACTGACACCTGATTTTATTCCGGAAATGAATCACCGGCAATGTGGGAATTTATCCAAATTTTCTTCGGCAGAAACCTGAAAGCTGCTGAACAGGCAGGGTTTGCCGAAGAATAATCCATCACAGTACCTCCCTGCTCCTACTCTTTACATCTCAGAGATAAGGCGAGTATGGTTAACTCGCAGCCAGAGCCCCTCTTTTTTGAAGGACTTAATCACCAGCATGTTATCCAAGCCCTCTCGCAGTGAAGAAACGCTGTTATTTGCAAAGAATTTTCTCCAGCATCCCAGAATGCTGGGCTCATTGATTCCCAGCTCCCGATTTCTGATTGATCGCCTGCTCAGCCGGGTGGACTGGAAGCGCGCCAAAACCATTGTGGAATACGGCCCCGGTGTCGGCACGATTACAGCGCATATTCTTTCCCGGATGTCTCGCGATGCCCGCCTGGTGGTCTTTGAGATGAATGAAGATTTCGTCAACTATCTTGCCCGGGCGTTTCCCGATCCTCGGCTGCATGTAGTCCATGGCTCGGCAGAAACCGTCCAAAAAGAGCTGGACCGCCTGAAGTTGGATGGCGCCGACTACATCATCTCAGGAATCCCCTATACCACTATGCCAGTCGCGCTGCGGGAAAAGATCATGCGTGAATCGCGTGAAGCTCTCAACCCGGGCGGCTCTGCCCTGGTTTACCAGTTCACCCGCGCGGTCCTGCCTTATCTGAAGAGCCATTTCCGCCAGATCGATCAGGATTTCGAGCCCCGAAACATCCTGCCGGCGCGATTGTTTTATTGCACTTAGGCGACCTGGCGAGGGCTTGATCCGAATCTTCGCTGAGCTCCCTTCCAAAGAACCATCAGATCATCCCAGAGTTTCACCCCCCAACCCCCATTTTCAATTTTTGTTGCAAATAAAGGCACTTCCGCGAATCCACCCTTGCCGCCACGCTTGGGTGGCCCTGGGGTGGCCCAAGCGTCACCCAAACCCAATCGGCAGAGGGTCGCGGGACGAAACTCTTTGGGGTTTGGTTTGGCTAAGTGCACATCAAGAGAGAATCTAATTGCTCGGTTTTCAAAGCTCCACGCGCACAGACCCGCCCTCCTGAGAAAGCAGTGTAATAATTTACTGTTTGTTCGCCCATATGTCAATGCTAATTTAGGCCTTGGCGTTCGCTGTATATATAGGCCCTGTATATACTTGTCTATATGGCCGTGATCAATCCCAAGTCCGTCAAAGTCAACGTCACCACAGGGACGGGAATGGATATCGAGTGGGATGACGGCCATCGGACACACTTTGGCTTCCAGTGGCTGCGCGACGCATGTCCCTGCGCCACCTGCACGGAAGAACGCAACAATCACCATCGCAATCCCGGCGAGCCCGCCAAGCAGTCTGCCGCTCTCCTGCCCATGTACAAGGAGCCGGCCAAGCCCAAGGAAGTAAAGCCGGTGGGGCGGTACGCGCTGAACATCGCCTGGAATGACGGCCACGCCAGTGGCATATATTCCTGGGATTACCTACGCGAAATCTGCCAGTGCGAAGAATGCCGCGCCAGGGTGGTTAATTCTTAAGATGCCAAACATCCATTGGCTTTCCACTGAGACATTTCTGTTCTGGGCATTTATGCTTGCGGGCTAGATGTCGGATAAAGAGCGATATTTTTCTTCGTGTGCCATGCCGCATCAAGGAGTTCTCTCTAGGACTCTTGCTTTTCTTGATTTCCTGTCTGGCAATCACCAATCTGGAACTATCTTCGCTGATCTGCGGCGACCGCTCTTGTTTCTTGCAATAACGTTCAGCGGTACATGCACACCCGATTGTTTAC
Source organism: Acidobacteriaceae bacterium (assembly GCA_027307045.1). Classification (GTDB taxonomy): domain Bacteria; phylum Acidobacteriota; class Terriglobia; order Terriglobales; family Acidobacteriaceae; genus Angelobacter. The sequence continues at coordinate 9,530 of DAHUXR010000039.1, read as the reverse complement.
TTTCACTCCGGCTAAACGCAAGATTACGTTGAGCAAAGTGAGCAAACACATGGCAATCCGCAAATTAAAGTCCGACGGGCAAATTGCCCGCGCAGCCGTGAACCTGGGCATCAGTGTGGCCGGGTTGGTGATCATCCGCCTGATCGTGCAGAGCCTGCCCATGTTTCAGGACGTGGGATGGATCGTGAAAGACAAGCTCTCCGTGGCGGCGGCCGCCGTGATCGTGGTGGACGCAATGCTGCTGTCGGTTCTTGTCGGGTTCGCCATCCAGATTCGAGCGTATTTGTTTGCTCGCTTTCGAGAGGTCCCGGCGTTGGGCAACATGGCCGTGAGCCTTGTGCTTCTGATTTGTGCCGGGCTGGCCTACAAGGATTTCAAGCCGCTCACGCGCGCCTGGCCCGCCATCAAAGACCTCTACGTCTGGGGCTTCTTCGCAATCGCTGTGGCCATGCTCGCGTATCTAACGGTCCTGCTGTATCAAAACAGAGATCGTATGGCTGCGCTGGCGCTGGGTCAGCCCATGCCCGCAGTTCCGTCTGAAGAACCTGAAAACGCCGACCATTCACAAACCGCACTGGCCGGACGCTAATAATCGATATATAAGGAGAGTTGCGCATGCAAAGCCGGGCCGCGAAAGCGGCCCCAAATAAATGGCAGCCTCTACTGACACCACGATCACGCCAAAAACAATTGGCGCCGCACCTCCTCCCGCCGGGCGGCAGCGGCTGGAATCTCTGGATGTCTTTCGCGGACTCACCATCGCGGGCATGATCCTGGTGAACAATCCCGGTTCAGCCGCCTACTGGCCGCTTGATCACGCCGATGAATTGATGACATCGCACCCAACCGGCTCGTATCCGGGCAAGTGGTGGATAGAGGCAAACGGCTGGACGCCCACCGACCTGATTTTTCCGTTCTTCCTCTTTATTGTCGGCGCGTCCATGGTGCTCTCGTTTGCGGCGCGACGCGCACGCGGCGATTCACGACAGTCGCTCATGAAGCACGCGGCGCGGAGGAGCGCGCTGATCCTGCTCATCGGTTACGCTATCCGCATCCTGCCCTACGTCGATTTTGCCCACATGCGATACCCCGGAGTCCTGCAGCGGATCGCCTTGGTGTATCTGTTCGCGTCAGTGATTACCCTGTGGACATCAACCCGAGGGCGCATCATCTGGATTGCCGGATTGCTTGCCGGCTACTATGCGCTGATGCGGTTTGTCCCGGTGCCGGGATGCGATCACGCAGCATGGTTTACGCAGCATTGCTCGCTTGCAGGATTCATTGACCGCAAGCTGATGCTCGGGCATCTCTACCGCCGCGATTTCGACCCTGAAGGCCTGCTGAGCACGCTTCCCGCAATCGCAACCACGCTGCTGGGCACCCTGGCCGGAGAATTTCTGCGCGGCGCCTCAAGCTTCCCGCACAAACTGCGCGGCCTCGTCATCGCCGGAGTAGCGGGCGTTGGCGCCGGTTACGCATGGCATCCGTTGTTCCCAATCTCCAAGCCGCTGTGGACGAGTTCCTACGTCCTCTTTACCGCGGGGGCCGCATGCCTGCTGCTGGCGCTCTGCTGGTGGCTTATCGAGATGCGCGCCTGGCACACGTGGGCCAAACCATTCCTCTGGCTGGGATCGAACGCCATTGTGACTTATGCGCTCTCCACCTTCGTCGGCAAACTGTGGTCGATTATCAAGGTGGCCAGCGGAATCACCCTACAGACCTGGATTTATGAGCATTGGTTCGCGCCGCTGGCACAAGAAAAGAATGCATCGCTGGCCTTCGCGCTCAGCTATACAGCGCTCTGGACGCTGGTGGCTTGGGGCTTGTATCGCAAGAAGATTTTTGTGAAGGTGTAAATACTTTGGCAAATGTTGCTAGACGCCTCGCGATTGATGAAACTCTCAGGTGAGACCTCTTGCCGAAAGCCAGTCAAGGAAGCAGAATAAATCGGTGCAGGCGCAGAACAGCAGCAACGGAGGAATGCAGTGAAGCGATTTCAAGTAGGCTTCTGGCTGATATGGATGGTCATCATGGCCATTCAATCCTTGCGTTCAGTCCTCTGGTGCATTGAGGAACCAGTCATCGGCTGGAAACTCGCGTGCCTAGGAGCAGGCCTCCTCTATGCACTCTTTTCATACGGGGCCTGGCAACTATTTCGCGCAACGCGCAAGGCTTCTCCAACACAATAGCATTACCGTTGTTGACAGACGATTACACTCAGAACCAGATCGCGGAGCCCACTGGCTACGCTCCAACATATATTGAGAGAACGCCAAGAAATCGCATTCAATTTTTGCGCATCGATGGCTAGCGCCTCAAAGCGGCAACACTCGTCGGTTGCTTGACGTCCGCCGTCGTCTGCCTCATCGTCTCACCCGGCTTCGATTCAACCAGCTTCATGTACTCGGTCAGCGTAACAAAGCGATATCCACGCGCTTTGAGATCGGTGATCAGGCGCGGCATGATGGCTGCGGTAGTCGAAAGCTCATGGAAGGCGAGAATGTGCGTGTAGGTGCCTTTTTTCTCGCGCTGCTCTATCTGCTGCAATACTGCGTCAGGCAGAGAGGGCTTAGGGCATCCCACAGCTTTGCCGGCGCACAGATAGTCGAGCGAGTTCACGTCGCGCAGCGCGATGGGATTTTCAGATGAAATGGTCAGCACGCGATAGCCTTGCTTCTGCAGGTCGCGGCGCGCGTCATCTGTCAGGATCCAGTCCGGAGGGCGCACATACCGGGGCTGCGTGCCGGTCACGGCCTTGATGGCCTGCGCTCCGCGATCCACGTCATGCATCACCCACTGCTCGCCATTTTTCTTTTCCGCCGTGCGCAGTTCCAGGTGGCTATAAGTGTGGTCTTCCAGCTCATGGCCGCGCCGGATCAGTTGCTCTGCCGCGTCAATGCAGCTAACGCCGATATCTTCTTCATGCCGGGGTTCGCCCCATGTCTTGGGAGTAAGCCGCCAGCCGACGACAAAAAACGTCGCCTTCACTCCATTCTGGTCGAGGATATCAACCAGGCCCGGACCAGGATGGACCGTCTTGCCGCCGAACAGAACATACGGCCGGGGACCATCGTCAAACGTAAGCGCGATCAGCTTGTCAGCCGGAGAAGGAGAAGTAATCTTCGCGACCGGACGGGCCGTGGCCAACGGCGTCTCTTTGGACGTCACACCATCAGCAACAGTATGGCCGGCACTAGAGGAGCTATTAGGATTGGTGCCAACGCTTAAAGAGTGCGTGCCGCCGCATGCGCTGAGCACACTGAGTGCGGCAATTGAGAACAAGAATCCAACGTAGCGCATCAAGATCACCCCTGACCGGCCGGGTTTATTCCCGGAAACGGCTCAACTCCAAAATTTTTGCGGGGAGACGGATGACACACGAAGCGGCAATGGCAGATCGTTAACTCATTTTTATCACGGGAAAAGTCAGTTAGTTAGAGTCCGAAGGTCGGTGACGAAAGTAATTACTGCCCGCTGGACGGAAGGGCGGGAACGTGATGTGGAGGCTGCCAGGGCGATTTCTGAAGAGAATTAGATCTCGTCCTGGATTTCAGGTTTTATCCGGTAGATCCAGTTCGCCCTGAGCTTCAAAATCCCCTGCCGGTCCAAGGTTGCCGTTCTCGTGCCTAAAGGTCCCCTTGCGTTCCTCCGAAAATCGGCAACGGTGACCTGACCAAGATAAACCTCTGTGAATGTCATCGCCGTGCGCGCAACCGCCGGCTCAGTCTCATTGTCAATTCTGTAAACGAACACGCACATCCACTGGTCGCGAGCGCCATGGGTATCCACGGCTCCGCCGGCCTTACGGGTTGTCTTGATTTCCACTCCATCTGAACCAGCCTTAACGCCATCGTTGGGGTAGCGGCCCTGTACCAATAAATCGGGATGGCCATTGAAATATTGGTTCTGTACCAATGTTCTTGAGTGCTTGGCCATGCTTGCGCTGATCATGTCGGAAAGTAAACCGGACATAATCGCCGGTCTCAGCATGTCATCTAGGCGTTGCAACCCCTTGCTTGATAGCAAAACGTTTACGTCGTAAAAGAAGTCATAAACATCCTGCATCGCTAATTCAAAGTCTTTCAAACGGAGCTCGAACGGCAGCCTGACCCTCTGGTTGAACTTTGTGGCATCAGGCTCGTTGCGAACGATTGGCATTGATGTGTCAGCCTTTTTCGGTGGGCATGCTGGAGAGGGCGCGGAAGGCTTGTTTCGCCATTGCAAAATATTCCTGATCTGAGTCGGTGCCGATGGCCCTTGATCCAACGGCCTCCGCCGCGGCCAGTGTCGCCCCTGAGCCTGCGAATGGGTCGAGGATGATTCCTATTCCCAACGGCAGTGCTGCTCGCACAAGCTTGCGCATAAATCTCTGCGGCTTTAATGAAGGATGAGGTGCGATATCTTTTTCCGGTGATCTTGTGGGAGAGCACTGGATTACATCTTTGAATGGTTCCACGTCTGAAATGCGTCGCAATGCGCCTGTCCCCCACGCGCGCAGATTTTCTGCGACCGTTCCCTCGAAGGGCTTCCGGAAGACGCCCCATGGTTCCCAGCATGACCTTGGCATTACGCTAAGATCGGAAAATTCTTCTTCAGCGCCTTTCGGGCGGTCTCCTCCGCGCAACGTTTGTACCAATCGTATTACTTCACCGCGCTTTTCAAATCCAGACTCCATAAATGCATGAAAAGTCATGGTGGAAACCAGCGGATTCGATGCGACGAAAACATGCCCTCCCGGAACCAGGGCCTTCAAGATGCCGTATGCTACCGAGCTGAAGAATCCATGAAGATTAACAATTTCCTCTTTAGACAGGACAGTGAATCTCGGCACAGGCCTACGCTTGGCGCCATCGAAACTGGGAGGAATCCTCCAAACTCCCCCCCGCCCTTTCCGCAGCTTGGCATGGTTCTTATCTTCATACTCGATCATTCCATATGGCGGGTCAGTAACAACTGCATGGATTGAGTTTGCCGGGAGATCGGCCAGCCACTTCATTACATCGCTCAGTACGTATGTTGTGCGTTCGGAGAGATGATGGCGCTTTTGCGCTCCCAGATTTCTCAATGTCGCCCATGAACTCTCTTCGCATTGTTTGAGTTCGCGTTCCCAGGCGGGCTCATCTCCACGAATAGGAGAGGTGTCACGAAACAGCGTTCCCAACAAGCTCATGAACCCAAGTCCTTCAGCAGCTTAAATCCCCAATCGGATGATTCGGATTGTAGCCATGAACACAAAACCTTCGCAAGAGCTTTCCCTCCGAACACGGCAGATGACCTAAATTGACGCTTATGTGGGATCGCGTAGGGCACGGGGGCTTTTGGGACGGCGTCGGTAAACGTTTCTGCTTTATGCCGCGAAACATGGAACCACTGTCTGCGCCCCTCCGTAGCAGACTAAGGAATAGAGTGCCAGGCATTGCCAATTCAGAGGAGCCACCATGTTCAACCAGCTTTTTCCCAAGCGCATTGACAACACTTATCGCGGGCACAAGTTTGCGCTGTGGCTCTTTGGGCTGATCGTGCTGATGAAGACGGCCATGAGCGTAAACTCCATCTTTCTCGGCCACAAAATCGCCACTTCAGCCGATGGAATCCCCCTGGACACATTCCCGCCCGCCGCGGCCGGAACGATCATTTCAATGTTCGCCATCTGGGGGCTGGCCCATTTGATGATCTGCCTGGTCTGCACGCTGGTTTTGTTCCGATATCGCGCCATGGTTCCGCTGATGTTTGCGTTCCTGCTGCTGGAACATCTGGGCAGAAAGTTGGTCCTTCACTTCCTGTCCGTTGCAAGGTCAGGAACGGCGCCGGGAAGTTACGTCAACCTCATACTGCTGGCCGCGATGATCGTCGGCCTTGTGCTCTCACTGTGGAGCAGAAACGCCGTGCTCCCTGCTCCGGAAGATGCGTAAACCTCCGGAAATCTGCCTCGTAGCTGCTTGTAATAGTCATCGGCGCGTATGATCAGTGGCGCTGTTTTTCCACTAAACCTTTTGTTTGTAATCAGATGCATTATCCCTAAAAAATACCATTGACATATGTATTAGTGTTATAGTTAACTATAACACTGTACGGCGGCTCAGCCGCTCGAAGGAGATTCAAGATGAAATCGCTTCGCATTACGCTTCCCGTTGTTCTCATGTCGACCCTTCTGCTGTCCATATCCACCGTCGCCTTTGCCCAGGCAGACGCGCACAAGCATGCTGCTACACAATCCGACGCGCCAAAATCTGACGCACAAAAATCTTTCGATCGACTTAAAACTCTCGCCGGGATTTGGCACGCCACAGTCACCACCGACCCGCCGATGAAAGAAATGGGCAATGGCGCAATCGGTGATGTTTCTCTGCGCGTGACCTCCCGCGGCAACGCGCTGGTGCATGAGATGGGCGAGCTTGCCGGGAAAGATCCCACCAAGTACGACCATCCAGTTACCATGTTTTATCTGGATAATGATCGCCTGGTCCTCACGCATTATTGTGACGCCGGAAACCGGCCCCGCATGGCGGCCCGGACGTCGCCGGACGGGAAGACCCTGGAATTCGATTTTCTTGACGTCGCCGGCAACACGCAGTACGGCCATATGGAACACGCGGTCTTCACTTTTATTGACGCGAACCATCACACCGAGGACTGGACCTTTAAGATGAAGGGCGACAAGTTGATGCACGCGCACATGGATTTGCAGCGCGTGAATCAACAAACGGCCGCCCGCTAGGGGTAACTGGAAAACCTGATGGACCGTGAATGGAATGACAGCCAGCCGATATACCGCCAGCTGCGGGACCGCGTCGTCGCGATGATTCTCGACGGCGTCCTCAAGGAAGGCGATCCGCTGCCCTCGGTGCGCACCGTTGCCGCCGAATATCGCGTCAATCCGCTCACGGTCCTCAAGGGCTATCAGCAATTGGTGGATGATGGCCTGGTGGAAACCAGGCGCGGCATGGGAATGTTCGTGAATCCCGGCGCGCGAGATTTGCTGTTGCAGGGCGAACGCCAGAAATTTCTGACCGAAGACTGGCCCCGGATTCACGCCAACATTCAACGGCTCGGCCTGAACGCGGAAGAACTACTGAACGGCGCTGGCGCAGCCCGCTCGTCTTCTGAGGCCGCACCTCGGGATTCCGCGCCGCCGAAATCCGCCGATTTAAAAAACCTCGAGTCGAATCCGCTTAAAAAAGAGGAGCGCTGACGCTATGGCATGCATAGAAGCTCGCGGTCTCCGCAAATCGTTTGGAAGCACCGTTGCCCTGGGCGGCATCAATTTTCGCGTGGAAGAGGGCCGCATCCTTGGCATCATCGGGCCTAACGGCGCAGGCAAAACCACCGCGCTCAACGCGATTCTCGGCCTCACTCCATATCAGGGCGAGCTGCGGGTGCTGGGACGTAATCCATGGACCGAGCGCGACGAGCTCACGCGCGATGTCTGTTTCATTGCCGATGTCGCGGTGCTGCCGCGCTGGATCAAGGTTTCCCAGGCGCTCGACTATGTTGCGGGCGTGCATCCGCGCTTTGACCGTGCCAAGGCAGAAAGTTTTCTCGCCCGCACCACCATCGGCCGCGACCGCAAGGTAAAGCACCTTTCCAAGGGCATGGTGGCCCAGTTGCATCTCGCCCTGGTGATGGCCATCGACGCGAAACTGCTGGTGCTGGACGAGCCCACGCTTGGCCTCGATCTGCTTTATCGCAAACAATTCTACGATTCTCTGCTGAATGACTACTTCGACCGCAACCGCACCATCGTGGTCACCACGCACCAGGTGGACGAGCTCCAGAATGTCCTCACCGATCTTATGTTCATGGATCGCGGCCGCATCGTGCTGGATTGCAGCATGGAAGAGATCGAGTCACGTTACGTGGAAGTCATGGTAAATCCCGCGCAGGTTGCGGCAGCGCGTGCGCTCAAACCGATTCATGAGCGAGAGACGCTTGGTCGCAGCGTGATGCTGTTTGATCGTGTCGATCGTCGGCAACTCTCCGCGCTTGGAGAAATGCGTACACCCGGCATCGCGGACCTGTTTTTTGCCGTGGTTGGCAATCATGCAGGCGCGACCATAGGAGCAGCCGTATGAATACTCCATCAAGCACCATGAACGAATCTTCGCTCAGGTCGCAGGCACGCGCTCCCAGGACGGTCTCTTACGCCCAATCCTTCTACTGGTCGGTACGACGTGAGTTCTGGGAGAACCGCCTGATTTATATCGCGCCGCTCGCCGCAGCCGTCGTCTTCCTGATCGCTTTCCTAATCAATTTGATTGCTCTGCGGCACCGCATGCATGGCAGCACGTGGGCCATCAGCGTGGGGGATGTTGAAAAACCGTTCGCCTTGCCCCACGAATTATCGGCTGCTCTGATCATGGGGATCGCCCTTGTCGTGGGAATCTTTTACTCGCTGGACGCGCTCTACGGCGAGCGTCGCGATCGCAGCATCCTTTTCTGGAAATCGATGCCGGTCTCCGATCTCACCACCGTTCTTTCCAAGTTCGCGATTCCGCTGTTGATTATCCCGGTGCTCTCTTATGCCATCGCGGTGGTCACGCAGTTCGTCATGCTGCTGCTGGCCAGTACGGTCCTGGTGGGGAGCGGCGCAAACATCGCCGCACTGTGGACACAACAGTCTTTCTTTCGTTCCACGCTCGACCTCTTTTACCACATGCTCACCGTTCACGGGCTCTGGTACGCGCCTCTTTACGCCTGGCTGCTCCTGGTTTCTGCCGCGGCGCCGCGGGCGCCATTTGTATGGGCCGTCTTGCCGCCCTTCGTGATCTGGGGCGTGGAAAAAATTGCCTTCAATACCACGTATTTCCTGTCCTTGCTAAAGGTACGGCTGATGGGGCCACCGGATCCCGAGATGACAATGTCCAAGAATGCGGATTTCATGAGCACGCTTATTCCGCACCATTTCTTTGATCAGCCAGGACTCTGGGCCGGTCTGGCCGTTGCTGCGATGTTCCTTGCCATAGCCATACGGCTGCGCCGCTATCGTGGCCCGATCTGAGTCGTGTGCAGTCTTGTTTCCAACGCTGGCGTAGACAAGCGCAGCGTCGGCCGAAACACGGAGAACATTCAATGAAGCACAACGTTATGTTAACCATCGCGTCTCTCCTCTCGATCCTTTTCTCGACGTTTCACCTGTCGGACGACATCATCCGCGGGATGGAAAAGGGAGGGGCCTCAAACCTCATTGCTATACCCATTCTGGTCGTGTGGCTGTACGGAACGCTAGTGCTCGCCGAACGGCGATCGGGATATGTCATCGTCCTTCTCGGGTCGCTCCTTGGGCTGGCCATCCCCGTCGTCCACATGAAGGGGGCGGGTCTTGGCGCTCAGGTGGCAAAGGCGCCCAGCGGAGGCTTCTTCTTCGTCTGGACGATCATCGCTCTCGGCGTGACCGCACTCTTCTCCGTCATCCTCTCAGTGCGCGGACTGTGGAGCCCGCAATGGGGCCAGTCAAAGTAGTCCAACCCTTCAAGCTCACTGCGTGCCACAATTAGGGACCAGGACACAAGCGCAAGATATCTTTAATTCAG
>DAHUXR010000038.1:4855-38370 GCA_027307045.1 Acidobacteriaceae bacterium | reverse complement strand
ATCGTTCATCATTCGCAGCATGCGATCTTCAGGGTCTTTAGCGTCTAACGGAACATAGGCGCCGCCGACTTTCATAACACCCAGAATCGATACCAGCATGCCAGTGCTGCGTCGGCCCATAATGCCCACTTTACTCTCCGGTCCAACACCCACAGACCGCAGCCAGTTTGCCAACCGATTGGCACGATCATTCAACTCACCGTAAGTCAGTGCCCCGTTGCGGTCCGCAACCGCCGGTTTCCCCGGATGCATCCGCGCAAACTGTGCAACCATCTCTTCAATCCACAGACTTTCTACCTTCGCTGCGCCGCCATCTCCAAATCCCAGAACTCGTTCTTTCTCTCGCTGTGGCAGAACTTCAAGCTGAGAAAGCAACGCCTCAGGATGGGAGGCGATCCGAGCTAAGGTCTCTTCCATGCAGTTCGCAATCAATTCAAGTGGTTTTCCAGAGAGCAGCTCACGGTTGTAATAGAAACCGAGTGACAAACCGTCTTTCAATTCTCTTACGGTCAACCAGAGGTGATATACCCCGCCCTGCACAAAGCGTGAAATCATGTTCATCTTCACGCCACCCATCTCGCTCTCCAGGGCTTTGACCTGGGAAATAACTACCGGAAACAGAGGACGATGCGGATCACGGCTGATCTTGAGACCGCGTACGGCCTCAAACAAAGGAAACTCAACATGCTCTTGGGCTTCTTTTAGCTGGCGATTTACATCCGTTAAAACATCAACAAAACTGCTCATCTTCTCCATGTTGGCGCGCACAGGAACCAGGTGGCCAAAGAAGCCGAGCAGTTCAGGCCAATGGGCCGGCAATGTAGTAAACGGCACGCCGAGCAGAAGTTCTTTCTCGCCAACAAGCTGCTGCAACAACACCTCAAACGCAGCCAGCACGGTGCGAAACATCGTCGTTCGGTAGCGTTTGCGGAAGCCTTTCAGCTTTTGAAAAACCTCGTCAGAGATGCCGCGATCTACAACACCCAGATCAAAACTGGTTACGTGGCGTGAATGCCGGTCCGTCGGCAAATCCATGGCAGGCAAAGGCGACTGCAACTGCTCACGCCAGTAATCTTCATGCTCTTTCAGCAGGCCCTGCTGTAGAAGTTCGCTTTGCCGGGCGGCAAAATCCGGATACTGAATATCGATTGCAGGCAACTTTGCGCCTTCGCCATTTAAAAGCATTTCATAAGAAATGCCCACCTGCTCAAAAATTTGCGACATGTAAATGCCATCCAGAATGAGATGGCTGAAAACAAACAAGAAGATATGCCGTGTGGCCGCAAGCTTCACCATGGCAAACTGGAAGAGTGGGCCAGTCGTAAACTCAAATTGTTGGGCTGCTAACTTTCTTTCTAGTTCGTGTATTCGTTCCGTACAGGTATTTGCCGGCAGCCCTGAGAAGTCGCGCAAAAGAAAATCCACTTGCACGCCATGCAGAACTTTCTGATACGGAACGCCTTCACTTTCAATAAAGACAGTCCGCAATGCTTCATGGCGATCCACCACAGCCTGCCACGCACGCTTGAAAAACTGAATGTTCAGATCGCCATCCAGCGTTACCTGAACACAAACGTTATTTAGCCCTGGCTGCGAATGTATCTGGCCCTGGAACCACATGTCGCGCTGGTTCATGGAGAGCGGGAAAAGCCTCCGGTCAGCGCGCCGTTCCAATGGCACTGGTTGACGTTCTTTGATTGGCGCTTTCACTTAATCTCCAATGAGTCCATCTGGCAAAGCAAAGGTGCGTTGATAGTAGAGTCGTGCGGATCCGCAAGCAGCACCGGAGCAGGCGCGAACTCTACATCGGGCTGGGAGCTTCCATCTTCACCGGCAAGAAACTCCCTGCATTCGCGCCGGACGGCAACATTGGACGCCAACAACGTCGCTGCAATGCCGCAGACCAGGTAAATCGCTGGAATATTGCGATGCGTCAAATCGGCGATTAAGCCCGTCAATCCCATGGCAAAAGGCGTAAGACCGCGCGTGATTGTCATCAGCAGCCCGAATACGCGTCCGCGCATCTCACTGGGCGTTGCAAGCTGAAGAGTGGTCAGCAGCTTGAGGACAATAAAGCCATCCATCGCGCCTACTGTGCCAATCAACCATAGCGCGATCCATGGGCCAGACACAAAAGCCAGTGACGTAAGGGCCAGCGACATCACCACCATCATCGCAACGGTTACGCGACTGGAACTACGGGATGAAACCTTCAACGCTCCGCCAATGCCGTAGCCGAGAAATGTTCCAAAGCCTGAGGCCGCCAGCAGAAAGCCATACCATTGCGGTCCTGCATGCAGATGGTCCTCGACATAAAACGGAAACAGGATCAGCATCGGCACCATGACGAGTTGAAAAAAGGCCATGGTATAGAAGAGCATCTTCATTCCAGACTTTGCATGGATATGCCTGAGCCCTTCCATAATTTCCGTTTTGAAACTTGCCTTCTTTTCTTCCGCAGGCTTAGTTGGCAGAGCAGGAATGCGGATGAAAGAGTCACTGATGGCCGCATAAAAATATGTGACAGCATCCGCCAGCATAAGCAGAGGCGCACCCACCGTGCGGAACAAGATGCCGGCAACCGCCTGCCCCACAACGGTGCAAATCTGAAATGAACCCTGAATAAAGGAGTTTGCCGTGCCCAACCCCTCTTTCGGCACCAGGTCAGGCACCACAGACATACTTGCCGGCTGCCAGACAGCGCCCACACTGCCTTCCAACAGGGAATATGCAAAGAGTGATGCCACAAGAAGGATGATCGAGTGAGAGCCGAACCACAACACCCCCGCAATTCCAGTGAGCGCAATTCCACGAAGGAGGTCGCCCGTGATCAAGACGCTTCGTCTTGAATAGCGGTCCACCACGGCGCCGCCCACTGGCCCCAGCAACAAAGCAGGCACGGTGGAAGCCATCATAAGCAAGCCCACCAGCGTTGCTGATTCAGTGGCTTGTTTCAGGGAAAGAATCACAATCACCTGAAACAGTTGCGTGCCAATCTGGCTCACAATCTGGCCCTGCCATAAGAACAGAAAGTTCCGGTTCATCGTGCGTGTTGGTGACATCTCTCACTCCCCTTCGCCGGACCCGCTTCGGCGTCTTGCAAAACTATTACGGTACAAGCGTGGTCATCTCTAAAGGCCCCTCAGCTTCCTGATGCCACGGCTGAAAATCTTCCGCCACAGGTAGAGCCGCAGCGCGAGTGCGTGCCAGCGCCCGTCCCACAGCTTCAACCGCGAACTTAATGTCCTCTGGGCTGACGCCGTAATGAGTCACAGCGCGAAGCCGCCGTCTACCTAGCTCACTTACGCGTACACCTTCGTTCTCAAGCGAATAGAGAAAATATTTAAGGCTTAATTCATGGTCGGCCAGCGTGAAGAACACAATGTTGGTGTGTGGCAGCTCAAGAGAAATCTCAATCCCGGGGATTTCCGCGAGCCCTTGGGCCAGAAGAAGCGCGTTTGCGTGGTCTTCACTCAGGCGATCCACCATTTGCTCCAGCGAGTAAATACCGCCCGCTGCAACAATGCCAGCCTGACGCATTCCTCCGCCCAGCATCTTGCGTAAACGTCGCGCGTTGTTGATGAATGAGCTGCGGCCTGCCAGCACGGACCCAACTGGCGCTGCCAGCCCTTTGGACAAACAAATCGTGACCGAATCAGCAAAGGTGGCGATCTGACGAACATCCATTCCCATGCTTACAGCAGCATTGAAAAGACGCGCGCCGTCCATGTGCACTGGTAGAGATCGCCGCTGCGCAAATTCATAAACCCGAGCCAGATATTCCAGGGAAAGCGCCTTTCCGCCACACCAGCAGTGTGTATTCTCCAGACAGATCAGCCCTGCAGGCACACGTTGAAAATCCTGCTCTCCATACAGAGCTGCCTCCATTGCGGCAATAGCAATTTCGCCGTTGGGCTGGGTTGGCAGTGGATCGTAAACAAGGCCACCCAGCAGTGAAGCTCCACCGGCTTCCCACTTCCATATATCTGACAGATCGCCAACCAGTAGTCGTTTCCGTTGTGAACAGTGGGAGAGGATCGCAAGCAGATTGGCCATGGTGCCGCTGGGCGTCAGCAATGCAGCTTCTTTGCCCAGCTTCCGCGCTACCATCCGTTCAAGATCATTCACGGTCGGATCTTCACCGTAAACATCATCACCCAACTGTGCGCGGGCAATCGCTTTGCGCATGTTGAGTGGAGGCAAAGTCACGGTATCACTGCGTAGGTCAATGGGATCTTTCATCGGTTTCTTCACCCCGCTTCAAACCCGAATCGCACACTCGATTGGTTCAATCTCAAGCTCAATTGTTTCCAGAGCTTCCTGCATGTGGCGCGACAGCTTGGCTGCATCCGCCCCCGCGCCGATTACAAAACCTAGGCGGTCATACGCGTCCGTAGCTGGATTCACCTTTCTTCCCGGCTTGGCGGCTATAGAAATCTCTCGGACGCTTGGAATCACGGTAGCTTCGTCAATCTTGCGAATGGCGCGCAGCTCTCCTTCATTCTCTGCAGTCAGGAAACGAATCGACGCATTTTGCTCATGGGTTGGAGTCAGATCCACGGGCAAGCCAAGCACCAGGTCTGTCCAGATCTGAAGCAGATCAAGCCCTTTGGCATAGCCAATCAATTCAGGAATCATTCCACCGGCCAAACGGGGATTGATCTCCACCACTACCGCGCCTCGCGGGGTCCAGCGAACCTCCGTATGTGCAGGGCCAAAGTTGTAGTTCACGGCCTTCAGCGCGCTCAGTACGGTCTGAATCAGAGATTGTTGGATGGCTTGCGACGCTCGGCTGGGAAAGTCATGCCCCATCTCCACAAAGTAAGGTTCTTGCGAAAGATGTTTATCTGTAACTCCGATTACATGCGTCTGTCCGCCGGGCAGAGTAACTGTCTCCACGCTGTACTCTGGCCCTTCCAGTAAGCTTTCGACCAGCACGCTGCCATCAAGGACCTGGCCACGAACATTTTCCTTCCACCCATGGATGTTGTAGTAGCGCTCCATGAACTCTGCTGAATTGCTGACCAGCTTTACTCCATGGCTGGAACTATCAGAAGGTGGTTTTACAACACAGGGATACTCCACTCGCTCTGCAAGGTCCTGGGCTTCTTTTTCTGAATTCACCAGATAGAAATCAGGGGTAAGCAATCCGGCGGCACTCAGTTTCTTGCGCGTGCTTGGCTTATGCCGGCAGGTCTGTGCAGCAACCGGGTCGAGGCCGGGCAAGCCAAGCGCAGTAGCTATCTGCGCCACAAGTGGCACATAAAATTCTGAGGTGGTCACCACAGCATTCACTGCTTGCTGCTCGTGAATTTGCTGGATCGCCTTGATCACCGTGGCAAAACAGTTCGTATCCACCTCTTCCACGTGCAGATCAGGATCTTTGCGCGCAAGGAATGGATACTTGCCAGGAGTACGCGTCAGGAACGTGACCCTGTCACTCCGAGCCAGCAATCTTTCAACAATGATTGCTCCGCTGCCTGTCGTATTGCTTTCTACCAGCACAAAGTGGTTCATGAGACAGACACAGCCTCCAGGCCCAGTTCGCGGGCAAAATCTTCCGTGGTGCTAACGTCACCGGTATAGGTATTTGGCTGATCATGGGGAATCGGCGCATAACTCCAGCGTTTTGCCACATCCGTTCCATAACGGATTGGTGTTGGATACGCGCCGGCAATCTCATTACTCAGGTTCTTTTCCTGCATGAATTCCGGCGAGTAAATATTGGCGCAATATCTGTCACCGCGATCCGGCAAAATGGCCACCACCTGCTGGTCTTTTTCATAATGCTCAGCCACCCATGAGGCCACTACATAGGCTGCGCCAGAAGAACCGCCGGCAAACACTCCGGTGCGACGCACCAGTTCCAGGCAGCCGTTGAATGCTTCGCCGTCGGAAACCCAATGTACTTCATCGATCAGCGGATAATTCACATTCCCTGGCAGCAGGCTGTTTCCGTGTCCGCTTTGCAGACGCTTACCATTGGGCTGGTTGAACAGAACTGAGCCCACTGCATCAACCGCTACAATCTTCAGGCTGGGAACATATTTACGGAGTGAGCGGCCAATACCGCACAACGAGCCGCCAGTTCCCACAGTACCGACTAACGCGGCAACGTTTCCGCCCAACCCTTCATAAATCGCCTTGCCTACTCGGTCATAAGCTGCGGGATTGCTGGGCGTGTCATATTGGCAGGCCCAGAAAGCGGTCGGATGTTTTTCCATAATTTCACGCAAACGTTGCAGGCGAGTGCCTTGCCATCCGGTCACCGGATCCATTCGATCGACAATTTCCAACTCTGCCCCCAATGCCAACAGCTTGGCTTTGGTGATCTCATCCAGACGCGGATCCGTAACAATGATGACTTTGTAGCCCTTTGCTGCTCCCACCCGGGCAAGCCCCTCCGCCGTGGACCCGGACGAACTTTCAATGATGATGCTGCCGGGCCTCAACTCTCCCGCACGCTCGGCGTCCTCAACAATTTGCAGCGCGATGCGGTCTTTCATTCCTCCAGGAAGCTGCAACTCAAGCTGGCCCCATAAGCTGGCCCCTTCACTGGAAATGGCACGAGGACGAAGTTGAATCAGTGTGGAGTGGCGTATCAGGTCCAAAATTGAATTGAATTTATTCATTCCTTCACCTCGGTTGTTTTCTCACGGCTATGGGCCGAAGTATCTCGCTCTGGAGATAAGCAACCGCAGTGCCGAGTGTTTCTACATAGCGGGCGAGACAGTAAGCTGTTGAATTCACGCTGGTAAGAGATCAATACGCGAGCAAGCATTCGGGAGTTGCAACATGCCCAGACCCACATGTGGTTCCAGGCAGGAAAGATCAATGTTCCATTTCTGGTCGGATCCCTTGGCAGGAATAAGTCCGGCAACATCGCTTTAACATTCTTTGCAGGAGAGTAAATTCCATCGAGCAAAGGCGCGTATTGCAGATTTCGATAGGGAGTGATTACAACTTGAAAGCGGAAAGGTGCTCGTGAGAATTTTCGTGATGAATGTTATTGCTTGGAGCATTTTCAAACACGACAGAGGTGTTTTGTCCGCCGAATCCAAAATTGTTGCTCAAGATTCTTTGCAGCCTGGCAGGGCGCGCTCGGTTCGGCACATAGTCAAGGTCGCATTCTGGATCGGCTTCACTATAATTAATAGTCGGAGCCAACTTCTGCTCAGAAAGCATGAGCAGGCTGGCCACGGCCTCAAGTGCGCCAGCAGCGGCAAGACAATGCCCGATCTGCGATTTGAGAGAAGTTATCGGCAATTGATAAGCGGCGGGCCCAAAGGCATGCTTGATGGCCATTGTCTCAATCCGGTCATTCATTCGCGTGGAGGTTCCGTGCGCGCTAATTGCATCGATCTCAGCATTGCTCAGTCCGGCATCATGAATCGCTTTCTGCATTGTGACTGAAGCAGCCGCGGCTTCCGGATGCCCATCAGTAATCCGGTAAGCATCTGAAGTTGTGGCATAGCCCGTCACCATGCCCAGAATATTTGCTCCGCGTCTTACAGCGGCGGTGCGAGTCTCAAGCACCAGAGTGGCAGCGCCTTCACCCATCACAAAACCGGAACGAGACTTCGAAAACGGCCGGCTTGCCTTGCCGGGCTGCTTAGAATCTGTGGTGAGGGTCCCCAACATATGAAAATTCATCAACTCTCTTGCACCGCAGCACCCATGGACAGAGGTCACAACAGCTCGTTTCCAATGGCCGGAACGGATCCGATGGAACGCCATGCCAATCGCCTGATTGGAACTTACCGTAACGTTGTGAATGCTGATCAGGTTACGTTCGTCGAGTGGCCCATGTCCGCGTTGCTCGAGAATTCTGTGGACCAATTGAAGTGGAGTTGGCCATGCGCGACTTCCAGGGATTGAGCAGGATACGCCTTTGAAGCTGTGGCCGGAACTTGCTGTATCCTGTCCACCAAATACAATGGCATCTACAGGCATTCCGTCAGGAAAAAATTCCAATGCCTGTTCTGTCGCCGATCCGGCAAGTTGCAGAACATGTGGAACCTCCGTCGGCTCAAATTCGTTGAAGATATCTGGCAGTTTAGGCATTTGCAGAACAGGAGCTGCCGCCGATACTGGAAAATTTGCTGCCACTAGTTTGCCTCTGATGTCTATAGCTCCAGACTCAGAAGCAAACATCCGCTGCTTGAACTCTGCGAGAGTTGTTCCCAGAGAAGAAACAACTCCCGCGCCTGTGATGACCACCTGACACACGGCGTATCCTTCCTTGCAGCGAGGCCAGCGGCATGCCGCAGAGGCATACCTGATTTTGTTATTGGACTGTGGCAGGTTCCTGCACTTCAGTCTGCGCTTTGAGATAGTCCACAACTTCCTGCACGGTCACGTCAAGCACACCGCTCCCTTCGGACTGTGCGCGTTTTGCCTGAAACAGTTTGCGGAAATCCACTTCGGCATCCACAATTTTTTCCAGATCGCAACCAAGGTCAAGGAAATCGATGGATTCGGCCCCCAAATCACCCACCAGCGTTGTGTCCGGACTGACGGCAGATCCGCTCAGCCGGAATACGTTGCAAATCACTTTTTCAACTTCGCTATACAGTTCCTGATCGCTCAACTGTTTCTTCATTTTGCTCTCCTCGTAACAAAGTAGGCCGGCAGCCGATTCAGCAGCTCTTGCTGGAGACTGCGCGCTGATCTTCAGTGCAAATGTATTGCCATGATCTTTTGCTGCTCCGCGGTTCCCAGTGGATTGCTGGAACGCAATGTTTTAGCCGCTTTAAGTGCAAATCTTCTCTAATGCCTACCATTTTCGTTCCTCAATGGCTGTTCGCCGGCGGGCAACAGAACCGAAACTGGAATGGCGTCTGCCCAGTGAAATTCCATATTTGGCCCCGCCTTGCATTTGGAACAGTGTGGCATTCCTAGGGACACAGAGAGATGCATCTTTAGGATTTCTCGGGCAGCAATGGCCAGGCACGTGCACATACGCATGTAGACGCCGGTCAAACCGGCGGCGGGGTGTTGAGTGAGCACACTTTCGAAAACGATCCACTCAGTGCGCGATTTGGGCAGGACTCTTCCCTTGTCATTTGCCAGAAAACAATCTGGCCCTGCGATTGGCCTGGCTTTGAGCGGAGGCTTTGCTCGCGGCATTGCTCACATTGGTGTATTGAAAGTCCTGGACGAAGAAAATATCCCCATTAGCTTCGTAGCCGGCAGCAGCGTTGGAGCATTTATTGGGGCTATTTATTGTGCTGGCGCCTCAGCCAGAGAGATAGAACAAATTGCCGGAAATGTGCGCCGCCGCCATTTCGCGCGTTTGGCGATCTCCCGATTTGGCTTCTTCTCCAACCACAGAATGATCACATTCCTCAACAAGATTCTGAAGGTCAAAACCTTTGAAGAGCTGGAGATTCCTCTGGCCATTACGGCAACTGAAATTTCCAATGGAGCAGGCGTTGTATTCCGCTCCGGCCCTCTGGCTGAAGCTGTCCGCGCCAGCTGTGCCTATCCCGGCGTCTTTCCGCCGGTTGACATGGATGGGCGCATGCTGGTGGACGGTGGTCTCGCCTATCCTGTTCCTGTTCAACCTGTGAGTGAGATGGGCTCCGAGCGGATTATCGCTGTGCATTTGCGCAAACGATCCGGGTTCGGGGGGCCTCGTAACCTCCTCGATATCGTCGCAAAATCCTTTGCCATTGCCCAGCAACGCAGCGGATTTCTCTGGCAGTCAATATCTGACCTGATTGTGGAACCGGAAATCAGACAATTCCGCTACGACGACTTTGATCGTACCGCCGAACTGGTTCGCGCCGGTGAAACAGCCATGCGCGCCGCATTACCTAACCTCATTCACTGGTTTGAGAAAAAGCAAGATCCAGAAATAGTTGAGACCTTTACGCAGGGATATGTGCCGGGAGTTCTGTAATCACTCACCCGATCTTCGCAGAAACCAAATTCACCCTTTTCATGCCAAAAACCGCCCCCTCGTGGATTCCATGTTGCCCAGACATTTCTTATTCATCACAATTTCATAGCGAAGCTGAAACTCCAGAGCCCGATGCCGCCGCGGTAAAGGCCCGCGGATTATATTGGATACAAATATGCTGGCGAACTGACCGATTTGATATATGAAACCATGACGGCGCTCTCAAACTAGCGATAAATTCCTTGCCTTCAGCAAAACTGTCTTCATAATTGGCGCGGCCAGGATCAAAGACCAGCGCCAAAGCAGTGCCGCTGTGGGCCACCATTACGCCATCGGCACCACCCAGATTTACAAACTGCGCAAGCTCCTTGAAGTATGGTTTGGGCAAAAGCTGTTCATTGATCTGCGCGCTGATTGTCGTAGCGCGTGCCAGCAGAAGAGAATCAGAGGTCCGGTTTGCCTCACGAACCATCGACCATGCCGTCATTAGCTGCGATTCATCTCGGTTTGAATAGCGAAAGTTCTTGCGGCGACCATCAAACTCCAGCGTATCAACCATTCCGCCGGTGCAAATTACGAGCGACTCAAAACTGGGCAGCGTTCCCAAATGCTCAATGAGCACGCCTTCCCGATGCGCAAAAGCCACGCACCCCGGATACATGGAGCCATCGCTGGGTTCAATGCCAATGGCATGACGGGCGATTGTTTCCGGCGAAATCTCGCGGTTCCATGCTGCGGCAGCCGCGCGCAAAGCTGCTGTGATGTCCGCCGTGCTGGTCCCAAAGCCCTGGCCTGAACCAATAGGCGTAGAAATTCTCAACACACCTGTTTGCGGTAAACCCTGCTCAGCAAGATAATTGGCAACCGCTGTCCGCGCCTTCCAGCATGCCGCCGGCTCGACCGAGAGACTGTCATAATCCGGGTGCCGAATGAATTCCACCCATGAAAACAGGCCAATCGGCGAGGTAATAAGAAAATGCCTGCGGTCGCTGGTTTGTCCCTGAACACATTCGCCCAGCACCAGCGGACAATGCCCCATGCCCACAGTTTCAATGCACCTGGTCTGCTGTTTATGATCTTTAGCAATCATGATTTACCAGCCCCGCTCGAATTCTGAACAACAATTTCTTCAACTGCCTCCTGCAACTTTTGTTCCGCTGACCGCAGTTCCTGTCGACGAAGCTTCAACCTTCTCTCGATTGCGCTGCTTCGGCGAATCAATGTCCTTAACTGGGACCGCACCGCGTAAGGGCTGGGCCCGCCACCGTATGTCGCCACGTTGACAGTCGTGATTGGATCCAACGCCATTGCCAATTCGTTCCGATCCAAATCCAATGACATATGCGCAACCTCTGCAATGATGCGTTCCAGAATCGGACCGATCTCATCTGCCGGAGGGATATCGGGATATTTATTAATGAACCGGCTCACGCAATCATGCGCAGTGCGAAAGGCAAGCCCATAACGGGCAACCAGCAGATCGGCCACAGCGGTCATTGTGGTCTGCTTGCCTTCCAGAAACGCCAGCATCTTTTCGGGATAAACCTGCAGGCGGTCAATCAGAAGTTGTGCAAGTTGCATGGCCTGCGAAATGGCTTTCAGTGCCGGCCAGATGTGTCCAGAAGCTTCCGCGCTTAACTCCACTGTGTTGTTAAATGACACGTTCTTCATTCCGGTCAGCGTATTCACCAGGCTACCGATCGGCATAATGGCTTCGCCGCGAATGTTTTCCCACACAAAAGCATTTCTCTTTTGCGGCATGATGGAACTGGTGCTTACAAGGTCATCCTCCCAGCCCAGAAAGCCGTATGCCGCGCTCGACCAGATTTGACAATCCGTAGCAAAGCGAGTCAATGAGATGCCAAGCATCGCCATGCTGCTCAGGATATGAACAAGATAATCGCGGGAGGCAACTGCATCCGCCGAATTGAGAATGACGGATGAAAATCCCAAAAACTGGGCCACTTCTCCACGATCGATCGCAAAAGAGGTACCGAGGCCCGCAGCCGCGCCCATAGGCGAGCAATTCACCATTTCATAGGTGGAATCAAGCATTTCCGCCGAACGCATCAACTCTGAGAGCACAGCGCAAATGTAGTGACCAAGCGTGCTCGGTTGCGCAGGCTGCATGTGGGTAAAACCGCTGATCACCGTGTCAGAATGCTTTTGTGCCGCTGCTGCCATGGTGTGCGCAAGCTTGCAGAACTCTGCGAGAAGCCGCAATAACTCGTTGCGCAGGCGCACCCGCGTTACCGTGGCGTTGATATCATTGCGGCTCCGTGCCAGATGAGCGGCACCCCCTACCTGTTTGCCTAGACAGTCGATGTATTCCTGCTCATAAAGGAAATAAAAGCCGCGATGTTGAGGTCGGGTTGGAAAAGCCTCTTTGCCGAGCTTTACCAAATGCCCTAACTTGCGGTTTACGCGGAGTAGTTCAGCAGCTACATTGAGCGAAAGAAGTTTCGCATGTGCCAGCATCACCACATGGGCAGCGTCAATCCTTAATAGATGCGGCAGAACTTCTTCAAAATCACGGGCTGACTGCTTCTCATAAAGCAATCGAAAAAGAACCGGGTTTGGCGGACGCGAAAGCCGCCCAACACTTTCGGTATGTCCAGGCTGCGCCGCGTTCACCTCGACCGCATCTCGCGAGCGCGAATGAGAAAAGCTCAGGCTTGCCACGGCTTTTTCCTGCAGATTCTTTGCCACTCCTGCTGCGCCGTTCATGGCCTCAAATGCAAGGGCATGCTCTTTTTTCATACTCCACCACCTCTCTCGCCAGAAGTAGTGCCAAGTTTTTGTTTTAAGGCCGCAGCCAGTGACTGCACTGCCGGCGGGAACACCATGTCATAGTGCGATCCCTCAACAGCGATGGTTTCAACCGAACCTTTCGTCCAGGGGGACCACCATTGCGGATCATCCACCAGGCTCTCCGCCGCTCGGAACAAAACAACATCGGCCTGAACCGCGTTTTGTGGCTGATACTGGTACAGCGCCACACCACTGCTGATGGCCACAGCTATAAACCGCTGTAGCATTTCCGGTGAAACATCAGGAGGAAGCATTCCCGCGCGCTGTGCCATTTCTTTCAATGAATCCAGAATTTGCGCATCACTCAAATCTTCAAGCTGCTTTTCATCAGCACGGAAGAACCAGCGCGCAAAGTTGGCCATGGACATTTCCGAATTGAAGTCCTGCACGCTCACGGACGGCGGCAGCAACTGGTCAAGGTTTTTTCCGCTGGCGGCAGGAATGGCCGAATCAAAGATGCCAAGGAAGCTGACTTTGTGACCGGCAGCTTCAAGCTGTCTTGCCGTTTCAAATGCGACGGGACCACCAAGCGACCATCCACAAATTTGATACGGCCCATGCGGCTGTGCACCAAGAATATCCTTGATATATTCCTCCGCCATGCCGGAGATGGAAGACCACGGTTGCTCACCTTCTTCAAGTCCCCGACACTGGATGCCGAAAATCGGAACTTGCTCTCCCAAGGCAGAAACCAGTGCCTGATAGCAGAAAACCGTGCCTCCATGTGGATGCACAAGGAACAAAGGCAGGGACGATGAACTACCGGCTTGCAAAAGAACAAGCCGCCCGGCGGGTTGTGCCTGCTCCGCATTCTGGCAGCGATTGCGAATGACACGGCTCAAGCTGTCAATGGTCTGGTGGTCAAACAGAGTCCGCAGAGGCAGGCTGATCTTGAATTCATTTTGCAGCCGATTGATCAACGAGACTGCTTTGAGAGAGTGCCCGCCACGCTCAAAAAAATTATCGAACACGCTTACCGCAGAAATGTTCAGCTCATTGCGCCAGAGTTTAGCGATCTTAAATTCAACCTCATCTCTGGGCGGCACAAAGTCATTGGCATTGGAGTCCGCCGGCTTTGGCAAAGCGTTCCGATCAATCTTGCCGTTAGTGGTAAGAGGCAACGCGGGCATTTGAATGAATGCGCTGGGCACCATATAAACAGGCAGCTCTTTTCGGGCGTGCTCACGCAGTCTGTTTCCATCCACGCTGGCATCGCCAACCCAATAAGCCAGCAATCTTTGCGCTCCCTTATCATTCGAAACGATAATCGCAACCTGCCGTAAGCCAGGCACTTTGGCCAGCGCAGCTTCAATCTCAGAAAGCTCTACACGATGGCCATGCACCTTGACTTGATTGTCTGTGCGGCCTAAAAATTCCAATTCGTCTGTCGAGTTCCAGCGGCCAAGATCGCCGGTGAGATAAAGTCTGCTTCCGTCTGCACGGAATGGATCAGGCACGAACGAGCGCGCCGTTGTGGCTGGATCAGCCAGATAACCGCGGCCAACAACATCGCCGGCAATAGCAATCTGCCCTGCACAGCCCGCAGGCCGCGGCCTCAAGTCACGATCAAGAACATAGTGTTGTGATCCGGCTATGGATCGCCCCACAGGTATGCGGACTGTTGCTTTTGCTACATCCTGAACAGTCTGGTGGGTTGTATCGTCAGAACATTCCGTGGCTCCATAGGTATTTACCAGAGCTACATGCGGAAATCTCTGGGCCCAGCGGCGGCAAAGCGGCACAGGCAAGAGTTCAGCATTGGAAATCAGATGACGAAGCTGTGGCAGCTTTACCCCGGCAGGCAAACCGTTCAGCATCATCTCCAACAGACTGGGCACAGTTTCCAGTACACTAATTCCATCCTGCTCCACCAGCGCAAGCATTGAGCCTGAATGCAGGAGCGACTCTGGTGGATAAATGACAACCTTGCCGCCTGCCAGCAATGCCGCGAAAAATTGCCAGATAGAAATATCAAAGCAATGCGAGGCATTTTGTGCGACCACACTGTGTTTATCCAGCTTCAGGAAGTTGATCTTGGCCAGAAGATGATTCAACATGCCGCGGTGCTCAACCATTGCACCTTTTGGAACACCTGTAGATCCAGAGGTGTGGCATACATAAGCAAGGTCGCTCAACGTGTTGATGCAATCCGGGTTTGAAGCTGGCTGTCCTGCCCAGATCAATGGATTCGCAACCTCATTTTGTGCCGAAAGAGTGTTCCAACAAATTAGTCTCGGCGGTGCTGGCAGCCCGGCTACAAGCTCACAGCTACGCGTGACAAGCTCGGCATTTGTCGCCAGAACATCAATCTTTGCTTTGGTAAGAATTTTGTTCAAGCGCCCATTCGGGTGTTCTGGATCCAGAGGAATAAAAGCAGCTCCGGCTTTCATAACACCCAGCAGAGTAGCGAGCATGTCTAAACCGCGAGTTCCGAAAATACCCACCCTCGATTCCCTGCCCACACCCTGCGCACGGAGCCAGTGCGCCAAGCGGTTTGCGTTTTGATTGAGCTGTTCATAACTCAGCTTTTCTTTGCCGCAAGCTGCCGCGATCGCGTGAGGCGTGGTTTGTGCATGGCATTCAATACGAGCAGCTATTCCCTGCGCGCCGTGAGTGGGTGAGTCGATCACCCCGGCAAGCTGCGTCAAAACTTTCTTTTGTTCCGCGGAAGAAACGATTCCCAGATCGCCAATCGGCACTTCAGGATTGGCCGCAATCTGGCCCAGCAATTCATTCAGGCAACCCTGAATCATGGCCAATGGATGGCCTTCCAACACTTCACGGTTGTAATAAAAACCAAGAGTCAGAGCGTCTTTGCTCTCAAGAATCGTGAGCCACAGGTGATACACCCCGGCATGCACGGGACGTAGGTCCATTCTTATACGCAAGTCGCCGACTGTACGATCAAGGTCCCTGACTTGTGATACCACCACGGGAAACAATGGGCGCTGCGGGTCGCGATTGATCTGCATTCCCCGCACAGCTTCACACAGCGGATACTCCAGATGCTCCTGGGCCCGATTGATTATGCTGTTCACGTCTGCCAGCACCTTGGTAAAAGGCTGCTGGTCATCAAGAGTGGTGCGAACTGGCACTGCATGGCCAAAGAATCCCAAGACCTGGCTGACATGCGCCGGCAGGGTGGAAAACGCAATACCCAAAAGCAATTCCTGTTCGCCCAGGACCTTGCGCAGCATCACTTCAAAGCCTGCAAGAACTGTACGGAACATTGTGGTACGGTAGCGCTTGCGAAACGTTTTAAGGCCTTTGAAAATCTCGTCCCGCACCACCCACTGCGTGAAGCCCAATTCAAAGCTGTGAACAGAACGCGTGTCTTTGTCGCTCGGCAGACTCATCGCCGGCAGTGGCGACTGCAATTGTTGTTGCCAGTAACTCTGGTGATGTTCCAGCAAGCCCTGTTTCAGCCGTTCATTCTGCCAGGCGGCAAAATCCTGATATTGAATATTGAGCGATGGCAGGTTGGCAGGCTTTCCAGCCAACAGCATTTCATAAGCTGTTGCAGCCTGTTCAAACAGATCAGCCATATAGACGCCGTCAAGAATCATGTGGCTGAAGGCAAAAATTAGAACATGTTTTTCTTCCCGCAAGCGCAGAATTTCAATGCGGAACAAGGGGCCTGCAGCAAAGTCATATGCCTTGCCTATGACCTCATAATGTCTTTTTTCAACAAGCAGTGCCTGCTCTTCTTCGCTGTGTCCAGAGAGATCAACTACCTTAAACTCTGCTTCCACGGATGGCAGCACTTTTTGATATGGCACTCCATCACGTTCAGCAAAGACAGTGCGCAGCGTGTCGTGTCTGTTCACCACGGCATGCAATGCCTGGCGAAAACGTTCCACGTCCAACGGGCCAGTAAGTGAAACCAGCGCACCCAGATTGTTGAGCCCGGCTTCGGTGTGGATCTGCCTTTGGAACCACATGTCGCGCTGGTTGAAGGAAAGCGGAAACTCTTTTCTACCGGGGATGTGCTCAAGCGCAATCTCATTGCCGTGAACATTTACTGTTGAAATTTTGGAGAGCGGCGCATCTGGTTGTTTTGCCAGATTGGCAAGAAACGCTTTAAACTGTCGCGCCAGGCGTTGTGCCGTCTCAACAGCAAAATGGTCGGCGCGGAACAGAAAACGCCAGGCCAGCTTTCCGCCGCCGTTGTCATGGCAGACCATGCCCAGTCCCACCGGCAGTTTGCGTCCGCCCACGCCTGCCGCCATGCCATTGCTGACATCTACAGGTGTAAAGCGCAGCCCTTCAATAACCTGCGGCTCTGTCTGCGGAATGTCCGCAAAGAATGCCTGGATCATCGGAAGCTGGCCGGCGTCGCGCGCAGGCGCCAACCGTTGCACCAGTAAATCAAATGGATATTCCTGATGCGCATAAGCCTCAACGCAGCTCTGCTTCACTCGCTTAAGAATTTCTGCAAATTTCGGATCACCGCCAAGGTTCGTGCGCAAGGCCACAACGTTTACAAAAAGTCCGATCAACGGCTCAATGTCCGGATGGTCGCGGCCAGCCGTTGTGCTACCCAGCAAGATATCGTCCTGCCCTGTAATGCGCGAAAGAAACGCTTTAAACAGCGCCAGCTTCACCATGAAAGGCGTGGCATCTTGCGCCTGGCCAATACGCATCAACTGCTCAGCCAGGTCCGGCCCTGTCTCAATCACTTCATTCAGAAGATCAGTAGGCTTTTTGCCGTTGTCAGAGGTTTCCACCGGCAGCTTCAGCTTAGGCAGTTCTCCACGCAGCCGATGAAGCCAGTACCGCTCCGACTCCACCAGTTTTCCGCCTTCGATTCTTTCTTTCTGCCAGACAGCAAAGTCAGCATAACGAATACGGACTTGAGGTAAGCGCGGATCTTGCTTTCTGCAAGCAGCCGAATAAAGTTCCATGAGGTCGCGCCAGACCACCTGGCCGGACCACTCGTCGCTGAGAATGTGATGAATTGCCAGAATGAAAGCATGTTTTTCTTCCCCCAGCTTTACCAGCAGCGCGCCTACCGGCGGTACTTCAAGATTGGAAAGCCACTTGGGCACCTCATCCTGCAAGCGCTTCATCTCCCGCGATTGCTCTTCTTGCCCCAATGCTGAAAGATCGTGGAATGGAATGCTAAGCGTGTTTTCGGAGATCTGCTGCATCGGCTCATCGGCGATCAGCGTAAAACTGGTGCGCAATATCTCCTGGCGCTCCACCAAAGCGTGAAATGCCTGGTCAAAAGCGGGACGATTGAACGGGCCTTCCAGCATGATGTAATCCGCTGTGTGGTAAAAACGGTCATCAGGATCCAGCCGATGCAGAAACCAAAGCCGTCTTTGTGCGTGCGAAACTGGATAATGTTTTCGATCTGGCAGACGCGGAATCAACGATTCCGTCTGAATAGGTCCCGCCGTCAATGCGGCAATTGCGCGTGCTTGTGCTTCCAATCCGGTGTTGGTGAAAATTGTTTTGAGCGGGACATCGATTCCCAGTCGCTGAGAAAGACGGGAGCGAATCTGGATGGTATTGAGTGAATGCCCACCAAGATCGAAGAAATCATCTTTTAACCCGACTCTTTCCACTTCCAGCACTTCTTGCCAGACCTGAGCAACAAGTTTCTCAGTATCTGTAACAGGTGCAATGTTTCCTCGTGTAGCTCCTATTTCCTCTGCACTGGCTTCAGTGGGGATCGTTAATTCCAGGCGGCCATCCCACTTCCAACGGCCTTGTTTGCCAGTCAAATACAGTTTGCCGCCAGTAATGAAGGGGTCGGAAATCCATTTGCCCGTTTCCTCGTTGGCATCTGCTTCCAGCCCGCCGATTGCGATCTCTCCCAAACAACTGACAGGCGCGAGGCGCTGCTGTTCAAGGACATGGAATTTTGCATTGGAAGCTGGCTTTGCTATGCCTAACCTTTTCCAGATCTGTTCATCATCCACAGCTTTACCTTGGGCAAAACCCAGCACACGGAGTTGCTCATCTGCAGACAGAATTCCAAACTGTGCGCTTGCACCCTGAGGATCAGCCACTATACCGGTAATAAGTTGAAGAAATGATGAAAGAAGACTCTCGATCGTTGCTGACGCAAAAATGTCTTCATCAAAACGAGCTGCCAGCTGCAGCCTTTCATTCTGCACTGTCTTAACGGCTAAGCGAATTTGCGCTGAGTCTTCGGCGTTGCTGTTTACAAACTCCGTATGGGGACCGGCCTTTTCAGCATCAAGAGCGGTTGTGGTAAAAACAGTATTAAAAAGTTTTGCCGACGACGACGCTCCGCTGGCGCTGGCTTGGATGAATGGAAGATGGCTATAACCACCGAGCTTCTGTACCTGCTGACGCAGTGAAATTACCAGGTCCTTAAAACTGCCCGCACCTTGGGGTTCAAGCGTTACTGGAACTGTATGAGCAAACCTTCCCGCAATTATTTCAACACCGCGCATCTCCTTGGGACGGCCGTCGACGGCCAATCCAAAGGTCGCCTTACACAAACCCGTATAGCGGCTTAACAAAAGCCCCCAGGCCGCCTGAAGAACCTCTGGAACATTCGCACCATGTTGTTCAGCAAGCTTTTTTATTTCTGAAGTCATTTCATGAGTGAATACGACGCCGCGCGTCGTGCATTTGCCATTCCCTGAGTTTTGCGGATGATCTGTTGGAAAATGCGTGGCAGGCGCATCTTTTATGCGTTGCTCACGGTACCGCGATATCTCAGAGGAATCCTGCCGCTTCAACCACAGGATGAAATCTTTGATTGCCGGCGCATCCTGCCCTGGTGGGGCTTCATTTTTCAGCAAAGCCGCATAGATGGCCGAGACTTCGCAGCTCAGTACCTCCACCGACTTCTGATCCAGAAGAATAGGATGGAAGCTCAACAACGTTTTGAAGGAATCGTCAGAGAGCAGAAACACGCTGACCCGAAAAATCGGGCCTTTGGCAAGATCAAAAGTGTGAGCAAATTCTTCGCGAGTAACCTGTTGGATGATCTGCTGCTTCTTTTCCTCTGACTCGTGCTTAAGATTGTGGAGAGCCAGAGAAACCTGTGCAGCACCGCGGATAACCTGAACCGGCTGCTTGCGAGCACGGCGAAACAGGGTGCGCAATACAGGATGACGTTGCGCCAATAAGTTCCATGATCGCTTCAGTAAATCTCCGTCTAGTGGAAGATCCGCGCCCCAGATTACCTGCTCGATATAATTCGCCTGATCAGGATCGGAGAAAATTTCCTGCTGCAATGGGGAGAGCGCACAAATATCATCTGCACCGCCTGGTACGGCGGTGGCATTCACCGGTACACCGCTAACTAGACTGCTGCTCACATGCCCTCCTTGCCTATGCCTTTCTGTTCGGCCTGTTGTGATTAAGTAGTCGGTAACTGATTCTTTTGAACAATCACTTCATCCATACGCGATGCCGCCCCCGGGTCTTCGTCATCCCACGGAACATAGGGCAGGTCTTTTTTCAGTGAAATAAGTTCCGAAACGGGAATATCAGGTTGTTCTATAACGTCATGCACTGTTTTCTCCACCCATGAAGCCCACTCGCGGGCCTGGGAACGGCTAAATAACTGTTCGGGATAAGCAAGCACGATTTCAAGATCGTCATCGCGCTCCAGCACTCCCAGCCATAAATCGTGAATGCTGGCGGTCACATAAATCGATCCAGTGAGCCGTAAATCTCCCAGCGCCCAATCCAGAATGCCGAGCTGCGTTACCACAATTGGACTCAGGGGTTGGGTCGCGTGACGGCGGCCTTTCAGTTTTCGCGTAAGTTGCCGCACCGGAAATTCTCGATTGGCCGAGACATCGCGCAACTTTGAATCCACGGCGCGAAGCAATTCAATAAAACTCTCCTTACCAAGCACCTGAAGACGGACCGGCAGCAGGTTGGCAAAAAATCCTATTGTGTGTCCCATTTCCCTGGGACGAGTGGAAAAATCGATATCGAGAATCAGTTCGCCGGTTTCACTGAGCCGCGAAAAGAATAGCGTGAATGCCGCCAACATAACGCGGAACAAGGTCGTCCGCGCCTGCCGGCCAAGCTCATGGAGTTTTTTTACAATATCGGCATTTAATCTGACTGATACCTGCGATCTCACGAGACGCGGGAACGGCACCGACGGGTCGGAAGGCAATTGAATCTCCGGCAGAGGCTCCTGGAGTTGTTCTTTCCAAAAGCGCATGGAATCAGCCATAAAGCCCCGGCTCCATTTTTCATCCTGCCAGACGCAGAAATCGCCAAACTGGAAAGCAGGATCGCCCGGAAGCGGATGGCCGCATCGCAGGAGATCGTATGCCGTAATAATCTCTTTCATGAACTGGCCGCTATAGAATGCGTCTAGTAATAAATGATGGAATCCAAAGACGAAGTAATATTCAGTTTCGCTGGCGCGCAGCAACCCCGTGCGGAAGAGTGGTCCCGTTGAAAGGTCATAAACCGGATCAGACAACTCTGAAAGGCGCGTCCATGCTGCATTTTCTCTGGCGTCGTTGGATAAGCCGGGAGGCAGGTCTTGCACCGGGCAGCTTACTTTCACATCATCCAGGACCTGTTGGACTGGCACATCATCACTGATAGCGAAAACTGTTCGCAGGATTTCATGGCGATCTACCGTGTGCTGCAGCGCCTGAACAAACATCGGGACATTAAGGGGCCCGAAGATATTCATCTTGGCGCCCAGATTCCACAAGCTGGACTCAAGATCAAGCTGGGCCTGAAACCACATGTGCTGCTGATTTAAAGATAGCGGATATTTTTTGCGGCCTACTTGCCGCTCCAACTCTGGAGTTGGATTCTCAACTGTAGCGCCTCTACTAAAATTACTTTGCGAACTCATTGCTCCACCTGCGATCAATATTGACTAAAGTCTTTGCTGTAACCTTAAGCCAGATATCCCGTTGATTCCCTCGCGCTGAGCGGACGCATATCTGTCCAAACTTCGCTGATGTATGCCAGGCACTCATCCAGGTTTCCCGTTTTGGATATCGCCTGCCATCCGAGAGGCACTTGGCGAGCAGCGGGCCAGATTGAATATTGTTCCTCTGAGTTTCGAACAACCATATAAGTCAGATTGTTGTCGGGAGTTTTGTATTCCATACACTCTCCTCATGTTTCAAGTTCAAGGGATCGGATTTTCCCGATGGCATACTTTCCAATGCACGTTCCATTCCAACTGCCGGCAAGCCGCACAAATCCTGTATTTCCTCAGAATTTCGCGAATTTACCGCTGAATTGCCCTGGCTAAGACCGCTGATGGCATATGGAACAAAAGGAAGCGTTCCAATATCGGGCCTGGTTCTGGATGGTATGGGGGTTCCCTGAAACTGGGCGGACTGGATCTGCTATGTTGACGTCGCATGAACTAGAAGCCAAGAAGTTGCAGCCTGCTTTCGACTGCAACCTCGCGGCCTCTCCAAGACAAGCCAAACTCCCGCTAGCCGTTACTGAATATACAGAGAAGCTGGGGGGACGGTTTTCAGATCGACGGCAACCTTCCGTGGGGTATCCAACGACCGTGATCTTCCGTTGACTACCGCTTCAATTCTGCGAGCGGCAGATTTTGCTCCGCCTTCCGCCTGGATCATCTCAGCCAGAAGTTGGGCGCGTTCCTGGTAGCTTTCATACGCCCCAAATGTCTGGCGGATTGCAGCAGCCAATTTTTCCGCCGTCAATTCCTGCTGCGGAATTACCGCAGAGGTGGCGCCGTACTGCATGGTCAACTCGCCCCAATCTGGCTGATCGATCATCCAGGGAACGACAATTGCCGGTACACCTGCGCGCAGACACGCAGCCGTAGTTCCAGCTCCGCCATGATGGATAATCAGGCTCGCCTGACTGAATAGCCAATCGTGCGGCGCATGTCCAATTAATTTGATGTATGGCGGCAAAGACTTTGCATCCAGTCCCAATGATCTCCATCCTCGCTGGATGAGCGTGCGTTTACCAACAGATTCCAGCCCTTCAACTACCATTTTCATCATGGCCGCGGAATCCTTTGCCACCATGCTTCCAAACGTCAGGATGATGGGCTTTTCACCCTCCGCGAGAAACTCCGCAAGACCACGCCCTGGACGGAACTGGGTTGAATCTTTGCAGAAGAAAAAGCCGGGAGCCTGGCGTGTTGTGTAACCAGTAAGTCCCGGACTTATCGCATATAAGGATAGAAGGCTGGAATGCGCATCAGCCCCAAACGGATCTTGTAAAGGCAGGAAGCCCATTTGGATCCGGCATTGATTGATCGCTTCGCCTGCAAATTCTTTTGTAATTTCATTTTCCTCTCCAAAATGGGCAAAGCGTATGGTGATGAAAGGAATTTTGAGAGCTTCATGGACCATGTGGGCCGCAAAGCTGTAACAGGAGGCCACCAGAGCATCTGCGTCCGCGCATATCTTGCTGAGATCGTTGAACATGGCAGGGACAGCAAAAGAAAAACCTTCAAAGAATATTTGCCATTGCCGGGTAGGGTCCGGCGCATTCACCATGTTCATGGAAAGCTGGCTGGCCCACTCATTCTCCCAGAAAGGCCCAACGCTGGCGAACTCCAGCCCAATACCTTCTGCCATCAACTGAAAATTCGGCGGAGCCGCAAGAACCACCGCGTGCCCCAGTTCCTTCAATTCTTGTCCCAGTGCGAGAAACGGCATGATGTCACCTGTAGACCCCACACTATTCAGAACAATTCTCATTGCAAATCTCTCCTTCTTTCCTCAAATTGCTTTTCGTTGTTGGTCGTTATGAAATCTGTTGAGTCACTGCGAATCTTAATCAGCTCCGCTGAATACCGGCTCTGCTTCCTGCGGCTGGCTCGCGGCAATTTGCGCAGCGGGTGGCTCAAAGGCTGCCGGCCAGAAAACTCTGCCGAGCGACTTGAGTATGCTGGCAGCTACCAGGTGGGCATGCTGCTGAATAAAGAAATGATCGCCTTCAAACAGGCGCACCGTGCAGTTGTTCTGCGTGTGGTACTGCCATTCGCTCAAATATTGCACTGGCGAGGTTTTGTCATTCAGTCCGCTGAACACGGTAATTGGGTGAGACAGTGGCGGCGCCGGCGCGTAACGATACGATTCAGAGAGGCATAAATCGGCACGCAAACGGGGCAGATACATCTCAAGAAGATCATTGTCGGCCAGGATCTCTGAGGGTGTTCCATTCAAACTGCGCAGCGCTTCTACAAATTCGCGATCAGGTAAAGTATGGATCTTGTGTCCACCCCAAAGGTGCGGTGCGCGCATGCCGGAGACAAAAAGATGCTGCGGGACCTTGCGTCCAGAAACTTTAAGCGCACGCGATAATTCAAAGGAAATCAATGCTCCCATGCTGTGCCCGAACAAAGCAAAAGGCTTGTCTAGTAGAGGATCAAGCACTGGCAAGAGGCGCTCGATCATCGTGCTCATAGAGTCAATCAGCGGTGCGCGTGAATGAAGGCCGCGCCCGGGAAGCTCAAGGGCTATCACCTCTACCTCTGGCCCACACCAGTCGTGCCATTCCCGGAACATGCGGGCGTTGCCGCCTGCATAGGGAAAGCAAAACAGTCTTGCTGTTGGCGAAGGGGGAGTAATACGTTTATACCAACGCTCTACCCTTTGCGAACCTGAATTGTCCTGCGTGTTCCGCCCAGTACTGGTTTGATTAGGATTTTCACTTGAGCTCATGAAATCACCTATCCTCGAATCATGGCTTGGCTCCGTAGTTTTAATTCGAAGTGGAGCTTTCCGCTTGTAGTAATGCAGTCAAGCTGCCAAACCCAAAAGCGCTGGTTCATTCCGGACTTCCACGCCTCAAACGCGCAGTCTGTTCCAGCTATTAATAAGATCGTTTTGCCGGCAGGTCTTGTATTTTTCAACCATCACGGTTCAACCCCGATTGAACCGTTCCATGGCTGTGGAACCAAAGCTGGCTGAAGAATCTCCTGGTTCTGTACCAAATTCGGTTCGCTTACGCAATTGACATTCTGCCAGCTACCAGCCATTTGCTCATTTTTCCGATATTTCCAGCGCTACGTTTCAAAAACTCCGCTGGTTGCAGTTTGGCATCAGGCTTGCCATTACAAGGTCGACTGGGAATCCAAAAGGTCTTGATTTCGGAGAAAAAGGAGTAGTCACCGTGCGATGGTTTTTGATCGATCGACTGGAAGAATGCGAAGCCGGCAAGCGCGCCGTGGCTGTCAAAGCATTTTCGCGCTCGGACCTCATCTTCATGGACCACTTTCCTGGGCATGAAGTTGTCCCCGGAGTGTTGGAAATAGAGATGATCGCGCAAACAGTCTCAACGTGCGTGCGGCTGCTTCGGCCCAAAACATTTGCAGTCCTCAGCAAGGTTGAATCTGCCAGGTTCATTAAACCAATTGTGCCCGGCGACCGATGCAGGATCACGGCGGAAGTTATCAGAATGCGTCCGCACTATATTCAGGCCGCCGGACATATAGAAGTGGACGGCGTGAGAGTGGGAGAAGCGCAGTTTGTGGCCGCGATTGTTCCCGGAGTGGAAATAGACATGAAAGATCCGGTCATTGAGGGTTGGATTCGACGCCAAGGAGGCTCTTGTGAGCAGGATTCTGTGGAAGCAAGCGTTGCGGCCTTCGCTTAGTGCAACACCGCAACCGTACACTTACGATCTTTACGAGAACTATGATTTTCGCATCGAGCAAACCTGCTCCTTGCCCCACACGGATGAGCAGATCGTGGAGCTGCCGGAACCACGGAGCTTCCGGTCTCTCAACCGCGCAGGGTTGATGCTGGCGTCAGTCGGACTGGCCGCGCGCGAAGCCCTGACAAGCTACATCGCGGAAGATCCTTTCAGTGTTGGACTGTACTGCGCCATGCAGGATGGGCCGGACGACTATAAGTCGGCCAAAGAGATGGCCAATACGCCTCCGGAAGACTTTGCCCGCTCTTATAAATTTCTGCGTTCGTCCAAGCAGTTCCTGCGCGAAGTCGGCAGCGTGCAAGCCAGCTTTCTCAGTATTTTCCTGGGCACCATGGGGCCTTTGTATGGGTTCACGCATTCCCGGTGGGCCGCGCTTCATGCCATGGAGCAGGCCGAGTGTGACCTGCAAAACGGTGTAGTAAAAGCAGCGCTGGTTGGCGGCGCATTCAGTCTGGAGGACCCACTTCTCAGTATGCGAATCCGTAGAAGTATTCCTGGCAGTTCCACTTTGTGTGAAGGTGCGGCAGCTCTGGTGCTGACCGCAAACGGCGAATACACCGACTGGCGCAGCGCCATGCCGGAAGATGGAGCGTGCTTTTACGGCACGGCTCATGATTTGGTTCTACTTGCCACAGGTAGTGAACAACATGAACAAGAATTTGAGCGATCAGGAGTTGCTGTTGGATCTGGAGACGGCGATCTGCAATGTGTTGCGAGTGAGCGGTCCGGGTATTAACGCGAACACAAGGCTGGTCGGCGATCTTGGAGCAGGTTCCATGGATTTCTTTGAGCTGAGCTGCAACATGAAGAAAATTGCCGGAGCTGAAGTTGATTTCGCAGGTCTGTTCCGGCAAAAGCACGCGCATTCAGATGGCGGTCCGCTAGACGTTACGTTGCAGGAGATTGTGGATTATCTGAAAGTCCAGGTTGAGTTGCGGGAAGCAGAGATCACAATCTACTAGTCATTCACTTTTGAAGTGACCAGAAGAGGTTTGCCATGCACCAAGTCGTGATAACAGGCGTAGGCATCGTATCATCGCTCGGCACGGGTGTTTCAGAGTTCGGAAGGCGCATGTTTGCCGGCGACTCTGGAATAACCGAGATCAAAGGCTCGCGCGTGGCCGCTAATTTCCCCGTTCCATTTGGCGGCCCGGTTTCGCGCGCTACTCTGCCACAGCCTGAGATTCTTGCTCATCGCACGCCAGAAGAAACGCCACATTTCTGGAAGTTGGCAGCGCTCGCCACAGAAGAGGCCATACACCATCTGCCGGAAGGATTGTTGGTAGACGGCATTGTCTATGGCGGGCACGGCTCCATCGCTTTCAGCATAACCTCAGGTTCGTTCCGTTCTTTTGAACCTGAGAAATTTGATTGGGACGCTTTTCAACCGGAAAGCCCACTCACTTTGATGAAGGACATTGCGGAAACTCGTGGACACGGTCCCATTGATGACCGCAATGTCATCAGCCTTAACAATGCATGTGTTACCAGCAACCAGGCGATCGGCGTTGCTTTCCAGCGCGTCCGTTCCGGACAGTGGAACCGTGTGCTTACCGGCGCAGTTTACGGTCGCTGGGCTGACAGTGAATTGATGAATTTTCACATGCTCAGCACGTTGACAATAGCGCCTGGGCCCGCAACGCAGGCAAGCCGTCCGTTCTCAAAAGATCGTTCAGGTTTTGTGCTGGGTGAAGGCGCAGCCACGCTGGTTCTGGAAACGCGCGAATCAGCCGAAGCGCGTGGCGCTAAAATCCTGGGCGTAATCTCCGGTTATTCCACCACGTCGGACGCCTACCGCGTAACCGATGGCCGTCCTGATGGCAAATCTGCTGCTAAGGCCATGCAGAACGCCATTGCAGATGCGGGGATTCATGCAACAGAAATCAGCGCCATCAGCGCGCACGGCACATCCACGCAGATGAACGATCGAGTAGAAACCATGGCCATTAAGCAGGCGCTGGGTGAGATCGCTTACCAGGTTCCGGTTATTTCACTCAAGTCACAAGTCGGCCATTCCGTAATCGCGGCCGGCGCGCTGGAGGCCGTGGCTTGCATGCTCATGCTGAAGGAGCAAAAGCTAGCGCCAACCATTAACTACCGGGAACTTGATCCAGACTGCGATCTGGATTATGTCCCGAACCAATCCCGGCCGGCGGCAATTCAAAGGATCTTGAGCAATAACTTTGGATTCGGCGGCCAAAATGCAAGCGTGATCTTTGAAGGGGCGCCGACACAGGGCTGACGCTCTGCCGGCAAAAATCAAAACTACGGACAACATCAATGACCAATGATTCAGCACTAAGGAAAGTGGCTCTGATTACCGGAGGCACAAGAGGCATTGGAAAAGCAAGCAGCATCGCCCTGGCGCGCGACGGTTACAGAGTCTATGCCGTTTATGTTCGCAACAGGGATGCGGCCAATTCTCTCTCTCAATATGCCCTTGAAAACGGCTTGGACATCCGATGCATACGCGCTGACTTAACCGATGAAGAAGGCCGTACCATGTGCATCAATACCCTCCGAGCAGAAACTGATCACATTAATGTGATTGTGCATTGCGCCGCCAGCGGCGTACACCGCGAAACCACCAAAATCACCATGAAACAGATGCGGTGGACTTTTGACGTAAACGTGTTTTCATTCCATTCGTTGCTGGCCGAACTAGTCTCCATGGTCCCGCCCGGAGGCAGAATTATTGGTCTGTCGTCATTCGGCGCGACCCACGTTTTCTCGTCCTTTTACGGTGCTGTTGGATCAAGTAAAGGCGCTCTGGAATCACTGTTCCGGCATTATGCCCGTGAACTGGCGCCACGAGGCATTTCCGTCAACATCATCTGCCCT
The DNA here is from genome assembly GCA_027307045.1 of Acidobacteriaceae bacterium. Lineage (GTDB taxonomy): Bacteria > Acidobacteriota > Terriglobia > Terriglobales > Acidobacteriaceae > Angelobacter. Next base: position 10,184 of record DAHUXR010000038.1, on the reverse strand, counting down.
GGAATGGTCGTAACAGACGCCATTGACGCATTCCCAGACAGAGATGACCAAATGCAGAACGCCATTGAGATTACTCCCACTGGCAAGCTGGCGACGCCAGATGATGTTGCCGGTGTGGTGGTCTTTTTTGCTTCGAGTAATGCCGCGGCCCAGATCATTGGGCAAACCATCAACGTTGACGGCGGAAGATCGCTTTACTGAGCGATTCCGTTTTACACGCAGCGCAAAAACCTGTGCAGCCTGCTTTTTGAGCTGCACATCCTGAAATATTGGCAACGAGGAAAGATGGGGTCAAAGGCCGTGAGAGCAGCAATTACTTCTATCAGCCATTACGTTCCGCCGGAAATATTGAACAACCAGTTCTTTGAAACGCAGTTGGAGACCAGCGATCACTGGATCCGGACGCGTACAGGAATTCTGGAGCGACGAATTGCGCGGACAGGCGGCACCTCTGACCTCATCATTCCCGCAGCCAAGAAGTGTCTGGAGCAACGTGGCATTGCATCCGGAGAGATTGACTGCATCATCGTGGCCACAGTTACGCCTGACTATGTTTTTCCCTCGACTGCTTCGATTGTCCAGGCTGGAATTGAAGCCAGCAATGCCTGGGGTTTTGATCTTTCTGCGGCATGTTGCGGCTTTATTGTGGCAATGAGTATTGCCTCAAGTTTTGTGGAAAGCGGTTCAGCCCGCAGAGTGCTCGTCTGCGGTGCAGACAAGATGACCTCCATCACCAATTACGAAGACCGCACTTCAGCCGTGCTCTTTGGCGATGCCGCGGGTGTGGCTCTGGTTGAGAGGTCAGAAGATGAATCGGTGGGAGTCATTGATCATCTGGCCCACATGGATGGCCGTTTCACGAATCAGCTTTATATGCCTGCCGGCGGAAGTGTCAAGCCAGCGTCGTACGAAACTGTGGCCAATCGGGAACATTTCCTCGTTCAGGATGGCTCCACGGTTTTCAAGGCTGCCAGCAAAGAGATGGCAGAAGTCACTCAGGAAATTCTGCAACGCAATGGACTCACGCAAGAGGATATTCGCTGGTTTGTGCCGCACCAGGCCAACCGTCGGATCATTGACGCCGTAGGTGAGCGGCTTGGATTGGAAGACGACCGTGTGATGTGCAACATCCAGCATTACGGCAACACCTCATCCGCGACAATTCCTCTGTGTCTCTCTGAATGGATGGAAAAAGGCGAACTGCACAAAGGCGACAACGTGGTACTCAGCAGCTTTGGCGCCGGATTTACAGCAGCTTCGATGTATATGCGCTGGGCAATCTCTCCAAAGCTGGAACCAGCGAAAGTTGAAAACGCCTTTGTTTACGCGGAAGCCGCCGACTGATTTTTTGGGCAACATAAACATCACGGACAGATAGGGACTTTTTATGCCAACACTGAGTCATGCTGTTAAGACACCACGCGATCTTTACCAAATGGCCAAGCACCTGGGTATGTGGGACCCGGCCGCAATGTCTCTGGCGGAAGACAAGGCAAACTTTGCCACACTTTCCTCCGAAAAGCAGGAACAACTTACTAAAATTTGCGCCCTCTTTTATGAAGGCGAGGTCAGTGTTGCAGACACGCTGGCATGGTTCATGCTGGCCATGCCCGATCCTGAACGGCGCATGTTTCTCTCCGCCCATGTTTTTGAAGAGGTGAAGCACGCCGAGTATTTTGAGCGCTATTTCAAGGAAGTTTTGGGCGAGATGGATACCGCGGCTTACCTGATTCCCGAATCGCGCAACGTTCTCATGGACGGATTAAAAGAACGCGGTGAAGCCATGGGCCGGGCAATGATGAATGGCAACCAGCAAGAGCTGGACTTCGCTCTCACCATGTTTGCTGCTCACTACATGGGAATCATCGAAGGTGTAATGGCGCTAACGGCATATGACTATGTTGGCGAGATGCTCACGTCGGTCAAACTGTTCCCCGGATTACAGGAAGCCATCCGGCTGATCCGCGCCGACGAAGGCCGCCACATCATTCACGGAATGGATTATCTACGCAAACAGATCGCTGATCATCCTGAATACAAGGCTCCAGTGAAAGAACTTTTTCTGGACAACATCAAGAGCATGACGCTCTGGACCCAGTGGGTGTTTAACCCAAATCCGTTCGGCCTTGACTCCGAACGCATGATGTTTCTGGGCTATAACCTGCATCGCCAGCGCATGCGCGATATCGGGCTAATTTAGTTTTTTGAATAGCAAAGAGCTGGTAGAGCCTGGCGATGTGAGAATCGCGCTCATACCAAGGGAGTGAGGAAAGAAATCAATGCTGGTGGAAACAGAAGCTCAAACGGAACTCTCGCAAGGACCACAGGCACAGCGCAATTATGCGTTGTCCCGCAACTTTGTGCTCCGGATGACTGGTTTCCCGACGGAGGCCATGATCACCTCAGCCTCCCAGGAGCTGTCACAAGCGGCCGACGCGTCATTTGCGATCGGTGCGCACACTCTGGCAGCAGCCCAGGCCCTGCTTTCTTCAGACGCTCCCTTAAGCCGCAGCCTTCGCAGACGGTTAAAGCGCGGCAAAGCCGTAGCTGATGGAACGCAGGAGAGCGCTGAAGAGGAGACTCTGCAAGGTCCAGCCCGCGAGCAGCTTGAGCATTACAAAGCTCTTTATACCGCGGAACAGGAACATAATAAGAAAACTGCCGAGCTTTACGACCGCGAATATCGTCGCGCATTAAAACGGCTCTATGAGTTCGTGGTAAGTGAGCCGTTTCAGCAGATTCTATCGCTTTCATCCCCTGAACTGGCAAAGTTCACTCCCAAAGATGCGAATCCACCGGAGGTCCGCAACAGCCATATCCGGCAGCGGGAATTTACATGGATCTCCTATTTACAACGTGTCACCACCAAAAATGAGACCATCAGCTTCTTTGGCCCGTCTGCATGGGGTGACTTTGATCCGCAAGAGCCGGCTGCGGCGAACATTGAATTATCCCAGGAGCATGTGGTGGAGCGTGAGGTCTACGTGGAACGCTGGGTATGCGAGGGCCTGGCGGAATTAATTAGTGCCGATACAGAAGCTCATGAATTGCTGCCCGTACAACTGGCCGACGATTTGATTATAAGAGGAGAGCAAGCTGTTTTTCTGGCAGCAGGAAAGTCCGCTCCTCTATCCCCGGAAGAATGCGAAATCGTGCTGGCTTGTGAAATCAAGCCATACATTGGCCCATCAACCCCTGTCATGGAGAGCCTGGTTGAGCGCAAGATTCTTGTACGCAATCTTCGCGTTCCAATAGCAGCCTATCCATTTGAAGCATTGCAAAGAATCATTGCCGCATGGCCTGAACATCCGGCCAAAGAGCGCTGGAGCGCCAGGCTCGCCGAGATCGAAAATGCGCGGCTTGCGATTGAACGCAATGTCGATTTAGAGGGCAGACAAGCTTCCGTTCAGAGAATGATGCGGGCCCTTCAGAATATTGGACTGAATGGTCAACACAATTCCCAGTCTCTGTACGCCTCGCGGCTGCCAATTAACGAAGACTGCCGGCGCGGAGTGAAGAAGCTCGTGCTGGGCCAGCCCATGATTGAACAACTTCTTGACGACCTTGCTCCCTGGTATGAATTGTGGCGAGACATGGCCGGACTCTATACCACGCGTCTGTATGAAAAATTGAAAGAGATATGGCTAAGTCTGGGTGGAGAACCTGTGCCATTGCCTGTTTTTCTGCGTGCTTGCGGCCAGAGAGGGCTTCCCATCAATGGAACCGGCGGCACTGGCTTGCTTCCCGGACTTGAAGAAGAGATCCAGGTGGCCTGGCAAAAACAGCTGGGGGACCGCTGGACTCAACCGGTATTGAAGATGACGGAAGCAGATACGGCCTTTCTACGATCGCACTTCCAATTCCGTCGAATGAAGGCGTATGACAATATGGCGCCTGACCTTCAGATCTCTGCTCCAGACGCCGAATCACTCTCAAAGGGGAATTGGACCCTGTTGCTGGCGGAAATCCATCCCGACTTTACCAAGTGGCAGCATTGCTTCCACGTCTGGTGTCCTGACAAACAAGGATATGCTGCGGACTACGCTAGCCAGGGTGGACATGCTCCCGCGGTTGTGTTCGGCAATTACGGGCCTTTCTTTGCCAGCGCGCATACGACTCTCGGCATCTTCCCTTACACAAATGACTGGACATTTGTTGGCGTGCCGGGACCGGAAGGCGCGGAAAGCCTGCGATCGGCAGAAACCCTTGTAGACGTTACCGAGGATGACGTGGTGCTTACGCATCGTGGCCATGTTCTGGGATCCATGCTGAATACCTTTAACACTGCGCTGAACACACACCGGCTGGAATTGCACGGCAATAGAAGCCATAGTCCAAGACTGCAGGTTGGTCGCGTGTTCACGCAGAGAGAGACCTGGACTCTGCAAGCTGATGATGAATTACGTCAGGCGGCAGAAGCCGGTGGATACACAGCATTCTCTGCATTCCGTAAATTCCGCCAGCAGCATGCGCTCCCGGAAACGACGTTTATTCGCGGCGTACTTCCCTATCGCCTGAACTTCCACAAAGACGTGAAGCCCATGTTCATGGACTTCCGCAATCCGTTGTTGATTGAGGTCCTGAGCAAGATGACCTCACGGTTCCGCAGGATTGCCTTCAGTGAAATGCTGCCTCGGCTTGAACACTGCTGGCTGGAAGGTCCTGACGGAAATTACTCCTGTGAGTTCCGTACAGTAATAATGGCAACGCAGGAATCAAGAAAAGCAGGCAACCCATTGCTGGGCCGTTCGCCCTCTGCCATCAGCAATGAGAAAGTGCTGTGCGCAACCGTATGAGCAAGTCCGGCATAAATTCCGCACAGACCCGGCATGACACAGTCCCATTGATCTGTTTGCCGTTTGCGGGGGCAGGCGCTTCGTTCTTTAAAGACTGGATGCCGTTGACTGGGACTCTTGAAATTTTGGCTCCGCGGCTTCCAGGGCGCGAGAAACGCTTTCTGGAAGAACCTTATCGCGATGTGGAAGAAGCCATTAGCGGCATCCTGCCTGAAGTGATGGAAATGCTTCGTCCATATGATCGCGCGACCATTTTTGGCCACAGTCTTGGCGCCGTGCTGGCCTTTGAACTGGCCCATCGTTTGACCGCTGAAGAAAAAATACGGATTGAGCACCTGGTTGTGAGCGGATCACCGGGCCCATGGACGCCGCGACAGAGGCGCGCGACAGGGCTGGATGATCGTGGCTTTATAGAACAGGTAAGAGAGTTTGCCGGGTATGACCATCCGGCGCTCAATGATCCTGATATGCGTGAAATGCTGCTGCCGCTGCTGCGCGCCGACCGCGTGCGGATCAAGCAGGTGCTGATCAAC
>DAHUXR010000038.1:0-4845 GCA_027307045.1 Acidobacteriaceae bacterium | reverse complement strand
AATTACTATCCTCCTAAAAGCCGGATACTGAATGTCCCCATCACTTCAGTACGAGGCTCTTTTGATGAACTGGTAAGCAATGAGGAAGCTGCCCAATGGCAGAGCGCAACAAGACTGCCTGTGCAGATGGTTGAGATTCCGGGCGGACACATGTACCTGACAGAGTCGGCACAAACATTGTTGCGGGTGATTGAGACCCTGGTGACGGCTGCGGTTGGGCCGGCTTGGTCACCCCTCTAAGAGTAAAGGAGAACAAACGTGCGACTCGCGGGAAAAGTTGCGTTGCTGACCGGAGCCGCCCGAGGTCTGGGCCGGGCTTGTGCTGTCAATTTCGCAAAACAGGGAGCCGATGTTGTGCTGCTGGATATTGCTCGCGACCTGCCCGGCGTTCCTTATCAGCTTGGTTCTGAAAGCCAGCTCAATTACACCGCAAATCTGTGTCGTGCAGAAGGAGTCGCTGTACTCGCCATCCCTGTGGATGTTCGAGATCTTGGCGCTGTGCAGCGCGTGGTGCAACTTGCTCTGGAGCGTTTTGGACGAATCGACGTTTTGGTCAACGGTGCCGGTATCGCTGCTCCTTCCGGTAAAAGCACACATGAGATTACCGAAGCAGAGTGGCAGCTCATGATTGATGTTGACCTGACCGGCGCATGGAAAATGATCAAGGCCATTGGCCCTTCCATGACGGCGCGCCGCGCTGGAAGCATTATTAATATATCGTCAACCGCAGGCATTGTTGGATACCGCAACTTTGCCGGCTACGTCACTGCCAAGCATGGCGTTGTTGGCTTAACGCGGGCCGTGGCTCTTGATTACGCGCCTCTGAAAGTTCGGGTCAATGCCGTGTGCCCCGGCTCCGTGAGAGATGACGCCAGAGTGGAGGGCCGGATGCTTTCAGAAATCGCCCGCTGCCTGGATGTTCCAGTGGCAGAGCACGAAGAAGCATTTGTGCAGGCACAGCCGATGAATGCCCTTATTGAACCGGATGATGTAGCGTCAGCGGCCGCGTGGCTGGCATCTGATGAATCGCGCCAGGTAACTGGCAGTGTGTTAACCGTTGATGGGGGATTCACGTCCCGCTGATCCGTCTGGAGAAAAAATCCATGCTTATCACTCAACCAGCACCTGAAGCACAGGCAATTACGAAAGCGGCACGGACGTCCCAGCTTACTGATGTGCAGTTGTCCCATCTGCGCGGAAAGACCAGCAGCAACGCGGCCGCATCATGCCATGCGGTTCGCTATCGATTGTCTGCACCAGTTGACTTGATCAGCCTGCGGGAGAAAGTTGAAGAGGCCGTGAAATCATGGCTGACGCAGCACTATGGCGATCCCGAATCAAAACGCCTGCCCAGAGTTTGGATTGAAACCGTGCCGGGCTCCTCTGAATCACAGATCGCCGAGCGCCAGCGTGCAGCGGAATTGATGCGGCCTATCGAATTGCTGGATGGGCCTCCATGCCGGGCAGTACTGCTGCAATATCAGAACCGCGCCGCTGATTTTATTGTGGTTGCGCATCGCGCTGTGCTGGACCGTCAAGCGCTTTTGTGGATTGCCGGAGCTGCCTTCAGAAATGACAATGAACTGACTCCAGTCGATACTCATAGTCCAACATCATCGACAATCTCTGAGGCATTGTCCCAGGCGCAAGTGATGGATGAATTGCTGAGCGGCAGCTATTCGTCAAGGGCCGATTGGGGGATGGGACAGGAACGGGACGAATCAGCAAGGAAATTGCTTCAGCAGAAAGCTGAATTTAAAGAAGGCATTGACGCGGCATCGTTCCTTTCGGCTGTAGGGTTAGTCCTGGCACGTTACAGCGGCTTGTCGAATCCCGTGATAGCTGCATTGACGGGCAATCCAGAGCGCCCGGAAACGATTGGCGCTAATGAAGGAATTGCGCTGGTCCCTCTTGCATGCGATGGAAGTAAATCTGCCGGCGAATTTCTGAAAAATACTTACAAAAAGCTTGCAAGACCTGCATGGTACACGAGCTGCCTGGCAGGAGAGATGGCGATAAAATGCGAAAACCGGGGCGAAGTTGCGGTTGGCGCTTTTTTTGCTGCCGAATATCCTGAAACGGCTGTATCCGTTCCTGTTGCAGAATATGTGCCATGCCTTGCTCCACCGTTTCCTTTAACCATCACTTGCGCTCGAGAAAAGGACAACAGCTATTTGCTGAGCTGTCTTTTCAAACCAAAAGAATTAGCTGCCTCCATTGTGGAGCAGTTCATGAAATCTGTGATTCGCGTGCACGGAACTTTGCGGCATCCAGAAACTGCCCTTGGCGGCGTTGATATTCTAGGAGCTGCGGAACGCGAGCAATTAACGGCGCTTGGATCTACGAATCCGCAATTGCATGTGCCTGAAACGCGTATTGAATCTGTTTTCGGCATGCGCGCTTTACAGCATCCGCAAGCCACGGCCCTCTCTTGCGGTGAAGACTGTTTGACCTATCGCGAGGTGGAGGAGCATTCCAATCGCATGGCCCAGGCGCTCCGCGATTGCGGCGTGCGTGAAGGTGATCGAGTAGGCATTTGCCTGGAACGCTCTCTGGAACTGGTGGAAGCTCTTTTGGCAATTCTGAAAGCTGGGGCTGCCTATGTGCCGATCGACCCAAACTATCCGGCAGACCGGATTGCTTACACTATTGAAGATGCTCAGATCAAAATTGTCATTGCGGCAAAAAGTATTCAAGCAAGCGAAACCGTTCGCATACTTGATCCGACAAAACTGCTGAAACTTGTTCCAAAGTGTGACGAGGCTCCAAAGATCAACTCTTCGCCATCAGATTCGGCATATGTGATTTATACTTCAGGCTCAACGGGACGGCCTAAAGGCGTAGTGATTCCGCATCGCAATGTCATCAGCCTGTTAATGGCCACCACGGATGATTTCGGATTGTCCTCTTCTGATACGTGGACATTGTTTCATTCCAGCGCATTTGATTTTTCTGTCTGGGAAATCTGGGGCTGTCTATTGACTGGTGGCCATCTGGTGGTGGCGCCTTATTGGATCACCAGAAATCCGGAAGAGTTTGCCGAGTTGCTGAGCAGGGAAAAAGTCACGGTCCTGAACCAGACGCCTTCAGCTTTTGCGCAGTTGCTGGAGGTAGACCGCACGCATCCTTTGACGTCCAGCTTGCGCCTTGTCATTTTTGGCGGCGAACCGCTGGATGCACGTATGCTCTTGCCGTGGTTTGACCGGCATCCAGAATTTGAATGCCGCATGGTAAATATGTTCGGCATCACGGAAACCACCGTCCACGTGACCATGGAGACGGTTACGCGCGAACACGCACTGGCAACGTCAAAATCCGTGGGCCATGCCCTGCCTGGCTGGTACTACTACGTAATGGACCAGCAAGGCAGGCTGCTGCCTCCCGGCGTCATTGGAGAAATCTATGTGGGCGGCGCGGGAGTTGCAGATTGTTACCTGAATCGGCCAGAGCTTACGGCAGAGCGCTTTATCAACGATCCGTATACAGGTGAACGTATCTACCGCAGTGGTGATAAAGGCAGGCTGAGGCCGGATGGCAAATTGGAACATCTTGGACGAATGGATACCCAGGTAAAACTCCGAGGCTTCAGGATAGAACTGGATGAGATCCGCTCTGTGATCCAGGAAGCTCCAGGTGTTCACACAGCGGCTGTTATCGTCCATAAAGATGATCCGCAGGATTCAGCCTCAGCCCGGCTTTGCGCATATGTGGTGCTGAATGGAGGACACATTGCAGAAGTTCGCAATCACATCAGCCGCATCCTGCCGGAATATATGGTCCCTTCGGCGTTGATTGAGATGCCTTCACTGCCACTGACTCAAAATGGCAAGCTGGATACCAAAAAACTTCCACCACCATCCAAAAACGGCCATCGCCATCAGGATGTGCAGCCATCTCATGGCAACAGTGAAAATGGCGATGCACTTACATCATCCTTACTGCAAATCTGGGAAGCAGTCCTCGGTGTGCCCGTTGGTTTAGACGACAACTTCTTTGATCTAGGCGGGAACTCGCTTTATGCCATGCGCATTGCCACGGCGATGCGCAACCAGGGTCTGCCACCGTTACCAGTACGCGAACTCTATGTCCAGCAAACGATTCGGCGGCTTGGCAGCACATTGAAAGCGTTTTAAAGAGATAGAATTTTTTGAATGACTCGCAAAGATTAGATTGTGATGGAACGCTAAGGAACGGACGGGTTGGCGATCAAACCATCATTTCGAACATGGACGACTATGTCCAACTGAGAAGGCATGAGCGTTTGCTTCTGCCTTTTCCCAATCAGTGCTCCTTGCCGCTACACGAATTGGTTTGCCGTCGAGACAACCGCGAATCCACTTAGGAAATGACAACGCCGCCAAGCGGAGAGTAGACGAAAGGATGCATGAAACAGGGGAAAACATAAGGCAGAAATTCCACTCGGTCAAAAATTCGGCGGTACGAGAGCGGTCTTGTACTGACTGTACGTTTTCGGCCTGTGGTGTTGGCGTGTTTCCTTGAGGAACTCATGGCACGCTTCAAATAGGCTCGCGCCGACCTGCTTGTTTTCCCCGACGACCTCGATTCCGAGCGCCTGGTTCTTTAGTTAGAACTTGAACTTTCCGTTCTGCAACAGCAAACGCCCCGCTTGGATTCTTACCCACCGACTCTCGATATCGTTTGCCCATCGAGATTCCACTCGATGTAGTAAAGGGTTTACGGGTATGAATGGCACCTAACTTATTGAAAGCAAAAGCTATGGCGGAGAGAGTGGGATTCTACCTACAGCTTTTTTGCAAGTCGCTGATTCCTAAGCAATATAGGCCCAAAAAGCCGTAAATAAAGGGTTTTCTTTGCTTTCCATCC
>DAHUXR010000037.1 GCA_027307045.1 Acidobacteriaceae bacterium | reverse complement strand
ACAAAGCTTCCATCGGGACCTTCCACCCGCCGCCGGATTTTTTCAGGTTGCATGCCCGCAATGCGTGCGCGTACGACCCAAAATGTTTTCTTATTTGCAGCTTGGTAAAGTTCGTCATTTTGGTTAATTGCGGCTGGCTGGGCACCTCTCCCAGCTTCTCCGTGCATTCCACAATCGCCGCCATGATCTGCTGCCTGCCCATTTCTTTTAGCTTGCTTCTGTTGTTCATCGCTTTCGCTCCGTAGAAAAAGTTGTCAGCCTTTGGGTCGTCTTGACGTTCTAAAAAACTCATGGAGCGCAGGCGCCTCGCCTGCGGCATTCGCTCTTGTGGTGACGATGGTCAGGCACAATTCCCGTGCTCTAGCAAGCTAATAGCTGGAGGCTCTTCCAGACACAGCTCTGCCAGTGCATTGCCAATAGTCTTTAAGGATTTTGAAGGTACAGTTTCGGGCAGGATTCCCGATGTCGCGCGATTACGGCGATCACGGCGATTACCCGATTTTTCCGTGTCTCGACACAATCTGTGGCCCATACGGTGGGCCGGCCACGATCGCGTGGTTGCTGGCCTTTTTGGGTTTCCCGCCTCCACCTTGGGGATTCCCTCATCACTCACCGGCTTAGCTCCTGCTGCCTGGTGAGTAACGGTTCGCCGCTGCCGCTCCCGGCGAGAACCTTAGCGCATATTAAGCGAAAGCTGGAATCGAGTCAATAGGTAGCCAAAAATATAACAAGTTATCAGACCTTGTAAAATCGTGGCGATTATATTTCTAGAAGCAACCAACCATGGCTGCACGACCATTACGGGGGGTGGAGCATTTGCCTGCGTAAGCTGCCTCAAATTGGGCTTCAGCCGCTGAGGCGATTTTTCACGGTTCCTCGCCGAGCCTGACGTCAGTAGAATGCCGGATGTGAGTTGTTGGATAAGAATGTACTCAAGCGAAGGGCACTAGCTAACTATGGATTCTCATCGGCTTTTCAAGTGTCGCGTTCTTCTCGTGGAAGACGATCCTCTCGTGCTTGAAACTACGGCAGCCGTGGTGCGCAGTTTTGGATTTTCGGTGCGAACGGCGGAAGACGGATTCGTAGCCTTGCAGATTTTAAGAGAAGTTCTGCCGGACATTATCCTGTCCGATCTGCGGATGCCGGGAATGTCTGGTTTTGAGCTGCTTTCCATAGTTCGTCGCAGGTTTCCTCACATTCCCACCATTGCAATTAGCGGGGAATATATTCTGGCCAGCATGCCTCTTGGGCTGCTGGTGGACCATTTTTTTCAAAAAGGTGGGTATACACCAGAACAGCTTTTGGCCAAAATAAAGGAATTGATTGCGGACTCTCCCATACGGCCACACCTGGGCAAGCATGCCAAAGTTCCTTTGTGGATTCCCCGAAGTGATACTGCATACATTGTGGTCACCTGTGCGGAATGCCTGCGCTCCTCCTCAATTGCAAATGACACTGTTACCGCCGAGGTTCAAGAAACGGAATGCATCGCCTGCGGGGCACTGATTCGTTTTCTTGTGGATTCCAGCGTTCTCAAACTGCTTGAGCAGAAGGCCAAAATCCTTCCCGCCAGAAAGTAGTTCAGGCTGTGCTGCCTTGCGCGATAGTCGCTGGTCCTGTGTTATCGGCTGAGCGCCGCCGCTTCTCGCGACTCCGGGCTGGAATGCCGTCGGGCCATTGTAAGAATCTGGTGAGCGGTTGTTGATTCACTCCCAAGCATTGTAGCCACGGTAAACTCCATCCGCGGATTGCGCTGAACGAAAGTCTCGAAAATGTCCTTTCGCATCAGCGTTACATCGCAGTCGTTAGCGCAAATGATGTCGAACTCCGGCTTCTCCCCGGAAAGGGCCGCATACAGGCCAAAGACTCTTTCGCACTCTTTTGCATCCAGCGCCACGGCGCAGCAGGAGTTTGGCACTGAAATTCGCACTTTGCCGGCCTTCAGAACAATCACGTGCTCCGGAGGCACGCCGTGCTTCATCAGGACGGTGCCCTTCGGGACCGTGACCGCAAACGAGTGCTGCAGCATAAATGCATACACCTCAGGCGCCAGTTTTTCGGATAGCTTCCCAATCACAGCCTACCTCCTGAAAATTCCTTCCTTGCCGCAGATAGATACCAGACAAAAAGCCGGCCAGATGTGATGCGGGTCACAGTGTAATGTGATCCTCCCGTCAGCAACCGTAGGCCGCCCAGGCGGGTGGCCCAGCCTTCCTGCTTTTTCTGTCTCTCACCAAACAGTGCGTGCCCCATCCTTTGCGTCCTGCGACACCGCATATCCAAACAACGCTGATCGCAGACGCAAAGGGTGAGTAAACAAAATGCCCGGACAACCGCGCATCCCTCACCACACTGTGGGTGCCCATCCTTCGCCGCTTTTGCGAAGGGTGGGTTTCCACACCGTTAGCCGCACCGCACTTGATTCTTCTCATAACAAAAGACCCAGTGTCCACGGACAAACAAGTGTCAGGGCACGGCTTCAGCGTGCCGCAAAGCGCACGAATAAATCCCCTCCTTATGCCGTAGGCCCGCGCGGAACAGCGTGGAGCGCGCATCCTAAATATGTCGCGCCTCCGGCGCTTCCGCTCAGACCGCCCCAAGACGCGCGGTTTTCGCGTATTGGGATGGAGACTTGCGCGCAGCGCAGCCTAGCGCAAAAATCTCCTTTACTCGGCGTTGACCGTTCGCGGGACGGTAAGCTCGCTTCCCTGTGCCTTGTTGCGCCAACTCCAGGGCATCTCCTGCAACGCCTCCAGGAAATCAATGAATTCCCGGTTCGTAAGAGAGCGGGAGACCCCGGCGTCATAAGCGCGAATAAAGCCCCCGCCATCCGGGACAAGGCAATTCATCGCGTCGCGGACAACAAGGTGGGAATGCCCGCAGGAATAAATGCCATCGTCCTCGGTCCAGCAAGCCACGTAATAGAGCATTCGACACAGAGAATATCACAGATATATCATGACATCCTGTATAGGTGTAGAAAATATCCATGGTTCACCGCAAGATGTTTAATTCGTGTACACTCGCTCACCTTTCGGCGACCGTCTCCGTGCCTTGCGCACGGAGCGAGGCCTTTCCCAGGAAAAGCTCTGCAAGATGATCGACGCGAATCGCAATTTCGTGACCTCGGTCGAGGGCGGAAAGCAGAATATCTGCATAGACAAAATTCTCCGGCTTGCCCACGCTCTCAAGGTAAATCCACGCGATCTCTTCGATCTCTATAAGGAATAAGAAATCCCTGGCCGCGCTCAGGCTGGGTAGATTTTCTGCAGCTTGTTCGCTATTTCATCCGGGCGGGCGGTCCGTGAAAACGCCTGCTCCGGCAATTCGTAGAAAGGGTTGGAGAGCAGGATCGGACCTTCAATGCGCACGAACTTGTGCGTTGCCAGGCAGTGGTCGATTGACTCCGGCGGCATCGTCTTCAGGTTGTACAGGCACAGGCCCAGTGCGTGGCTCGATTCATAAAAGCGGTTCAGTCTGGCCTCGTACTCCACAAGTCTTTCCGTGCCCGGGACGCCATCCAGCAGCCAGTTCATGTCCCCTGCGGCACAAAGACCCTCCGCCGCGAATATATTCAACCGCGGCTGCGAGTTGCTCCCCTGGATTGAGGTAAAGAGCGCAAACGTGGTCGCCTTGCTGAAACACCATTCCTGGAGAGGCCCCTGTCATAACGGTATGATTATATGCTTCCGGCGGGGCCGCGGCTTACATTGGTCCCGTCAGCTTTTCCAGACATAGAAATACTTCTCATCAGACTGCGTCTCGACTTTCAATCCCTTGGCCCGGGTGGCCCGGTTCACTGCTGAACGCAAATTAGCCAGGCTGGCGCCCCCTGTTTCCTCCAGGGGCACTCTCACTGCGGAGCCCGAGGGCGCATTGGTCAGGTCCTCCATGATCTTGCGGAGGAGATCAAAGTGTTTTCCGCGGCGGCTATTGGGCAGGTCCTTAACTCGCACACGGCCGAAATGGGTCCCGTCTTTTCTCATGGCCTCAATCATACTACAAGACAACTTTAGCGTGCTACAGGGAAATTTTATATAGCATTTTATTTTGTAGTTTTGATTGACTTTAAAAATACGTTTGTAATATTTTAAGCATACCCAAAAAAACGGGAGGATGCCCCGGGGCCCGCCGGGGTTGGAAATGAAAGCCATGCCGCGCATATTGTCCATCTCATATGACAAAGCTTTGTTGCACACCAGGGAGATGATGCTCGCCCGTGAAGGCTTTGAAGTTGAGTCGGCGGTGGGCTTCACCGCGGCCATTCAGGCTTGCAAAAAAGGCAAGTTCGACCTTGTCATCATGGGACATTCAATCCCACCTGAAGACAAGTCGGCGATTGTCAAACAATTGCGAGCGGTGTGCTCGACTCCTATTTTGGCCTTGCGCAGGCCCAACGAACCGCCTGTCAAAACCGCCGAATACAACCTTGATTCAAGTGATCCTCAGCACTTCCTCAGCTACATCAAGGAAATCACCAATCACCCAAGACAATCAACGGGTTAGAAAACCGGCGGGCGTCACAACTTCTTGCCGCCATCCTTCGCGTTTTTTGCGAAGGGTGGGACCCGCACCGCCCGCTTGCGTTGCCCTTGCAAAAACTTCATGGCCGAGTCGATCAGATTAAGCCGACCTGCGGTACAATCCGCACGAACACACCCCCTGATCATGCCCCTGAAGACGCCCCAGCCGCGTTTTGAGCGCCGTCCAGTTGGCGGAATGCCCCTGCGAATGCAATCGTATTGCACGGCCTGTCGCGAATTCATTGCTGCCAGTGACAAGCTCAAAAATCTGCGGATCGCGGAAAAGGCGCACCTCTGTCCTCAGCGACCACGGTAACACTGGGCCATACGCAGCGCGTGGGCCACACCCCTCGGCGCATCTCAGGTTAGAGTGCGTTGAATAAGGTAGAATCGAGGCCCCATGAACACGACCCCCAAAGACCTGTCGTCTGAAGTCAGGCATTTTTCCGCCGAGTTGAAGCGGCTGGAGGAACGGCTGAAGTCAGAGCCGCCGCCCGACCCCGCGGCTTTGAGCGAGTTTCGTCATCGCGTGGACAATGTGCGCTTGACGGCGTGGAGCGCGAGCGAACTCATCCATGCGGAAAGCGCAAAAAAGGGTCCTGACACGGTGCTGGCCTTCCTTACGGCCGAGCGCCTCAGAAGGTTTGAACAGTTGGTGAAAAGCCTGTGCGGCGATATTGAACGCGGGATGATCACGGCGCGCACGGACGGAATTCACGCATTGCTGGAGTCTGTTAACCATCTCCAACAGCGATTGGTGTCAACCATTAATCGCAGGACACAGGGATTACAAGGTCCCGGATCCAGCCGCGCGAATTAACTTCGGGACGGCTGGTTCAGGGATACCGAGGGATGACTGCACGCCTGTCTTAACCGGTTCCAGTTTTCCGCCAGATAAACCTGCATGTCCGCCTCTGCCCAGAAGGTTTTTTTGAACCCGCACCCGGTGCAGACCAGTGAAACGTCATGGGAATTAACGTGTGGATCAATGCGGCGGCCACAGCCGGCGCATTGAATGTCCCCGGATACAAAACCCTTTTCCGGAGCGCACTCCCCCACGAACCGCAGTCCATCTGCATCTCTTGAGATTTGCATTCCCCCCTCACTCGTTTTACTTCTACGCGCCGCGCTTCATTTTGGGCTTTGCGGGCGCCAGCCCCAGGGCTATATCTGCCAATGCCAGGAACCTGTTACATTCCGATGGCTCAACCCTATGAAGCTTCCAATCGCTCTGCTGCACGGGCTTCTTGAGACCGGAAGGCGGAGCAATCCACAGGTCGCCGTTGCGATAGGTGTTCTTGCCCTGCTTCGCCTTCTTCGCCATTCCAACTGCCGTTATTCAGGTGGTTACCGGTCCAAGCAGGCGTTTGCAGAAGATATACCGGCCCGTTAGGGGGTGGAACACGGGCGGAAGCTTATCCTTTAAAACGCCATACGGCTTAGATTTAGATTATTCCGGATTGCTCTTGGTTGTAAGCTCCTGAATCAAGATAATCATCCGGCTCGATCCCACAACGGACCGAAACCACAGGCCAGGTCCCGGCTTCATATGCGTAAATCCTGCGGCCAAAGGTTTTTGAATTGTTCAAGATTGGGAAAATTTTGGCAATCTTCCATAAGGAATGAGGCATCCTACAAACTGAAACGCACATGCATGCGGGTGAGTTGATATTAGTATAGTGGTGGTCAACATGCCCAGGAAATCCAAGCCTCGCAAGCCCGTTACTCCTCCGGACGAAGTTTGGATAGCTCCGCGCCCTGTCAACCAGTCAGAGCCCAGAACATTTGAGCCAGCCGGCGTTGGCCGTTCCAACCGCTATCTTGAGTTTGCGGACATTGCCCTGGGCATAAACAAGACATCGTTTAAAAAGAAGAAAATGCCCGGTTCGGCGGACTTCACTCAGCAGGATCCACATCCAGACGGTCATCATCAACATACTGACGGTAAAGTGACATCTATTAGCCGCGCCAATGCCCTGAAGCACGGGGCCTCACACCAGGGGTTCGGCGCTTTTCGCGGTTCGCGCTGATTCCGCAGAAAGTTTTACGCGCCCTATATTTCAGGAAAGCCTTTTGACTCTACTGCTATAGAAGCAGGTTCATCCGTCGATGAAAAATTAAAGGGACACGGACCGGAAGCCGTGTCCCTTTTAATTTTCAACAGCTCTTAATTGCCCCTTCCGCCGCGCGGCGGGATCATGTTTGTCTCGACTGGACCGAAAGAACGCAAAAGTTCAGAAGATTCGGTTGCTGGATTGTTGGTCAAGCCCGCGACAGTAGAAGCTCGCAGGGGTCCCTCGCTTCCGCTCGGGACTTTTAGAAAAGCCTACCGCAGCTCTTCCATGATCTCGTCCAGCGCGTGGCGTGAAGGCCGCGTCAACTCTTCCGGCATTCTGGCCAGCGACGTCTCCGTCAGGTTGAGCTGCTCGATGAAGCTGGGCGCGGTGGCATTCACGTAAAACACGCCGGTCAGCATTTCGCCTTTTTCGTGCGATTCGGCAAGGAGCTGAAGCGCGCCCACTTTATTCGTGGCGTCATGGTCGCGGTCCAGTTTGCGCAGCCGCATGTGCGAACCGTCATGCATGCGGACGTTAGCGGTTTCGCCGTCATCGTAGTCCACGTCAATATTCTCAAAGCCCGGAACAAAGCCGATTTCCTGCACCGGCTCGTCGTGGTCCTTGGAATACTTATAGGACTTGGTGGAGCCCTCATGGTCGTTGAACGTCACGCACGGCGAAATCACGTCAATCATCGCAGTGCCGCGATGCGCAATGGCCGCTTTCAGCAGATTCAGCAGCTGCTTCTTGTCGCCGGAAAATGACCGCGCCACAAACGTCGCGCCCAGTTGGATTGCCAGCGCGCAGGTATCGATAGGCGGCAGATCATTGATCACGCCCGTCTTCAGCTTCGATCCCAGATCAGCGGTGGCGGAAAACTGCCCTTTGGTGAGCCCGTACACGCCGTTGTCTTCAATGATGTAAATGATCGGCAGGTTGCGCCGCATCAGGTGAATAAACTGCCCAATGCCGATCGAAGCCGTGTCGCCGTCGCCGGAGACGCCAATCAACATCAGCTTCTGGTTGGCCAGCGCAACACCAGTCGCGACGGACGGCATACGCCCATGCACAGAGTTGAAGCCGTGCGAGCGGTTCATGAAATAGGCCGGCGTTTTGGAAGAGCAACCGATACCGGAAAGCTTGGCCACGTTTTCCGGATGGACGCCCATCTCATACATCGCGTCAATAATGCGCTCCGTGATGGCGTTATGGCCGCATCCCGCGCACAGCGTGGTCTTGCTGCCGCGATAGTCGAGCACGGTAAGCCCAACATGATTTGTCTTCGGATTATTGGAACCAGGGGCGGGTGTGGGCGTGGAAGTTGCGGACATTACTTGGCCTCCTGAGAACTGGTTTCCTGAGAAACGACAGCGTCGGTGACGGAGCGCGCGTCTATGGGCAGCCCGTTGTAGTGAACCACGCTGCGCAGCTTTGTCACCTGGTCAGCCGCTATATCGAGCTTGATAAGCTGGAACATTTGCGCGTCGCGGTTCTGCTCCACCACGTAAACGCGGTCATGATTTTTGATGAAGTCATGCACTTCCTGCGTAAAGGGATAAGCGCGCACACGCAGGTAATCCATGGCAATGTTGTTTTCTTTCAGCAGCTGATCGCACGATTCCGTCAACGCCCAGTGCGTGGTGCCATAAGCAATAGTGCCGATCTTTGACGTGCCGCTGACTTCCTTTACCGGCGCCGGCACAAACTTGCGCGCGGTTTCAAACTTGCGCGACAAGCGGTCCATATTGTTCACGTAATCGTCCGGACGCTCGCTGTACTGAGCTTTCTCATTGTGTCCGCTGCCGCGCGTGAAATACGCCGCATTCGGATGCGCCGTGCCCGGCAGCGTGCGGTACGGAATGCCGTCGCCATCAACATCTTTATAGCGGGCAAAGCCAAAGCCGCCCATGCGCTTCAGGTCGTCTTCATTCAGCACCTTGCCGCGCGCAATCGGCTTTTCAGGATAAGTAAAAGGATGCGCCATCCAGTTGTTCATCCCCAGATCAAGATCAGAAAGCACAAAGACCGGAGTCTGGAACTGTTCCGCCAGATCAAACGCATCAATGGCCATGCTGAAACACTCTTCCACTGATGACGGGAAGAGCAAGATATGTTTTGTGTCACCGTGCGAGAGGAACGCACAGAAAAGCACGTCGCCCTGCATGGTGCGCGTGGGCAGACCGGTTGAGGGGCCAACGCGTTGGATATCAAAGAACACTCCCGGCAGCTCAGTGTAATAACCCAGGCCAATAAACTCCGCCATGAGTGAAATGCCGGGGCCGGAAGTTGAAGTCATGGACCGCGCGCCTGCCCAGCCCGCGCCCAGCACCATGCCTGCGGCGGCCAGTTCGTCTTCGGCCTGCACCACGGCGAACGTCGCTTTGCCGTCCGGGCCAATGCGATATTCCTTCAAATAGTCGATCAGCGTTTCCACCAGCGAACTTGAAGGCGTAATTGGATACCACGTCACCACCGTGACGCCGGCAAACATGCAGCCCAGGGCCGCGGCGGCGTTGCCGTCCACAATGATCTTGCCCTGGTTTTCATTCATGCGCTCCACCCAGAACGGGTCCTGCTTGGTGAAGTTGGCAATGGCGTAGTCATATCCGGCGCGGACCGCGGCGGTATTCAGCTCAGCGGCTTTTTTCTTTTTGCCAAACTGCTTGACCAGCGCCTTCTCTGATTCCTCTCGCTCGATGCCCAGCAGCGCGTCCACCACGCCCACATAGAGCATGTTCTTGACCAGGCGGCGCAGCTTGGCCTCAGGACAGACGGGCGCCACCAGCTTGTCAAACGGCACCGGATAAAAAGTAATGTCCTGGCGCAGTCCGGAGAGTTGCAGCGGCTCGTCATACACGCACGCCGCGCCCGGCATCAGGGACATCACGTCTTCCTTCGCCGTCTCGGCGTTCATCGCCACCAGAAAATCAATTTCCTTTTTGCGCGCAATGTAGCCCTGCTTGCTGGCGCGGATGGTGTACCACGTGGGCAGGCCGGCAATGTTCGATGGGAAAAGATTTTTGCCGGAGACCGGCACGCCCATCTGAAAAATGCTGCGCAGCAGCACCGTGTTCGCCGACTGCGACCCCGATCCGTTCACCGTAGCCACTTGAATGCTAAAATCGTTGACCTTGCGGCCCGGCAGAGCCGTGCGGGCCGCTTTTTCCTGAACTCCAAGTTCAATTGTCGTAGCCATGAATTATCCTGTGCGGCCCCGCGGCCACAATTACCTGAGTATTGATCCCTGCTAGTGTGAGGTAACACCTTATTATAAAACAGTGAGCGGGATCACACCGATAAAGTGAGCCTTCGGCCCCTGTTACTTAGCATGTTGCAGCCGTATTCACTCCTGATAAATTGTTAGCGTGAATATTGTCCTGAATCCCGCTGAAGCCCGGGTGCTGGGCGCGCTGGTGGAAAAAGACATCACCACGCCCGACTATTACCCGCTTTCACTGAACGCGCTCATCAACGCCTGCAACCAGAAGAACAATCGCGAGCCGGTAACAAACTTTGACGAAGAAACAGTACGGCTGGCGCTGCGCAACCTGAGTGACAAGCGGCTGGCCGGCCCCGCCGGCGGCGCAGACGGACGCGTGACCAAGTATGAGCATCGCATGCAGGAGGTCTTTAACTTTACCCGCCAGGAAACGGCGCTGATCTGCGTACTGCTGCTGCGCGGCCCGCAGACACCCGGCGAACTGCGCGGACGCACCGAACGCATGTACCAGTTTGAACACCTGGATGACGTACTCTCCGGGCTGCAACAGCTCATGCGGCGCGAGCCTCCGCTGGCCAAGGCACTGGGACGAAGGCCGGGAACAAAAGAAATCCGCTACGCGCATCTGCTCTCCGGCGACGTAGAAGCCTGGGAGCCGCCGACAGAGACGGTTTCAAGCTCTTACTCAGCCGATGCCGAGCGGCTGATTCAACTGGAAGAACAGGTGGCGGCGCTGCGCAGTGAAGTGGCGGAGCTGAAACAGCAGATGGCGGAGTTCAGGAAACAGTTTGAATAATTCAAAAACCTTACCACGGATAAACACGGATCAGAAATCTACCGCCGATTTTCGCGAATGATCGCGGATAAAAAACTTTTTACCGCTGATTTGCACTGATGACACTGATCGGACTTGGGAGATCGGAACATCGGAAAAACAGGGATTGCTTGCAGCGGATTCGCGCGGATGACCGCGGATAAAATCAACCCCCTTGGATTCTCTTCTCACATCCGTGTTATCCGTTGGTAGAGTGTTTTTCGATATGGAGATGACGCATTCTGGTTCCCATCACCCGATCACATCCCTCATTCTAGTGTGATCCCTGTCACATTCACTCAGCAAGGCTAATCTTATGATGTCCGCTCATAGCTGCCTGACGGCGTACAATTGGCTGCGTCGCCACCTGGGGCGAGATGGTTTGAACTGCCGTTTCGCCATTTTTCGGATGGAGGTCACAGCAAGGGACAAGGCCAGCATCGTGGGCCGGATTGGCCCCCGTTGGCCGCATCGCCTGAGGAGGAGTCAATGTCAACGGTCGCCCACTCTGAAGCCGGGATTGAGCAGCTACTACACGCAGAAAACGAACTTCTACCGCCAAAATCTCTTGTCGAAAACGCGCGCCTGAAAGATTACGCCGCGGAATATAAGCGATCCGTGGAAGATCCTGAGGCTTTCTGGGCCGACGCCGCGAAAGAGCTGGAATGGTTCCGTCCGTGGACGAAAGTTTTTGAATGGAAGTATCCGACGTTTGAGTGGTTCCAGGGCGGCAAATTCAACATCACGCACAACTGCCTTGATCGACAGGTGAAATCCGGACGCAAAAATAAAGTCGCCTACATATGGGTGGGCGAAGATGGAACCGAGCGGCAGGTAACTTACGGCCAACTGCTGGACCAGGTGGGCCGCACGGCGAACGCGCTGAAATCGCTGGGCGTGAAGAAAGGCGATCGAGTCATTGTCTATATGCCGCTGTGCCTTGAGGGCGTGGTTTCCATGCTGGCGTGCGCGCGCATTGGCGCCGTGCACTCCGTGGTGTATGCGGGCTTCAGCGTGGGAGCGCTGCGCAGCCGCATTGAAGATGCGCAGGCACGCGTGATCCTTACGGCGGACGTGACGTATCGCCGCGGCAAGCAGGTGCCGTTGCGCGCGATTGTGCAGGAGTCGATTGCCGGGCTGGAGCTGGTGGAAAAAGTTGTGGTGCTGCGGCGCGCCAAGCCAATGATCGAACTGACGGAACGCGAAGTGGATTTCAACGAGCTGGTGCAGGCCCAGAAAGCCGAGTGCCTGGCCGAGGTGATGGATTCAGAAGACCCACTTTACATCCTCTACACCAGCGGGACCACGGGAAAACCCAAAGGCGTGGTGCATGTTCATGGCGGTTATGCCGTTGGAATTCACTATCACATGACGCGCTTCTGGGATATCCGTGATGACGATGTATATTTCTGCACTTCCGATATCGGCTGGGTGGTGGGACATTCCTATATTGTTTACGCGCCGCTGCTTGCGGGCGTGACCACGCTGTTCCGCGAAGGCGCGATTGACTTTCCCAATCCTGGGATTGCGTGGGAGCTGGTGGAAAAATATCGCGTCTCGGTGGTTTTCACCGCGCCGACGGCCGTCCGCATGTTCATGCGCCATGGCGACGAGCTGCCGAAAAAATTCGATCTCCGCAGTCTGCGTCTATTCACCTGCGCGGGCGAGCCGCTGAATCCTGAGGCGCTCAACTGGGCGTATCGCGTGCTTTGCGGCAATGGCACAACGGCCTTCGTGGCCGACAACTGGTGGCAAACTGAAACCGGCGGCCCGTGCCTGGGCACTCTGCCGATCATGGCTGCGCGTCCGGCAAAAGCGGGCAAGGCGCTTCCCGGAGTAGTGGCTGAGGTCGTGGACCAGCAAGGCAACAAGATGCCGCCAAACAAAGGCGGACTGCTGGTAATCCGCAAGCCGTTTCCACACATGTTCCGCACCGTGTATGGTGACGCGGCGCGTTACTCACAGGATTGGGGCAAAGTTCCCAACTGTTACACCACGGGCGACGTCGCTGTGTGTGATCAGGACGGCTACTTCACCGTAGTGGGCCGCGCGGACGATGTGCTCAACGTTGCCGGCCATCGCATTGGCACCGCCGACGTGGAAGGCGCTCTGGTCAGCCATCCCGCCGTGGCTGAAGCGGCTGTCATCGGCCGCCCCGATGAAATCAAGGGCGAGAACATCAAGGCTTTCGTGATCCTGCGCATTGGCCACACAGGATCGCCGGAGCTTGAACAGAAATTGAAAGAGCATGTGCGGCACGTGCTTGGAGCAATTGCCGTGCCCGCTGAAATTGCGTTTCCCGATAAGCTGCCCAAAACGCGCAGCGGCAAAATCATCCGCCGTCTGCTGAAGGCGCAGGAATTAGGCCGCGATGTAGGCGACCTTTCCACGCTCGAAGAGTAGCGAGTGCAGGGAAAGCCCACAACCGGTGCGGGGGCCACCCCAATCCCGACCCGCACCGGCTGTGGCAAACCATCAACCTTGGCGACCGCTACGCCATCACCGCCGAAACGAGTTTCCGTTTTCCTTCTCGTTTCGGCGGCTTCCCGGCCTTACCTCAGGTAAGGCCCTTAATTCCTGCAACTCAGTAGCAGGCCCTATTTTCACCCGCGGCCTTTGCGGCAAAAATTCCAACTAGAAACCTACATTCAATTGTTTTGAGCCATGCGTTAGCTCACGTCAGGGGGAGACTGGTGAGAGTTGCCGTTGCCGCCATGTTATTGGCGTTGTTATCGCCGTCGGCCGTTGCCGCCGATGGAAGCGGCGCGTCTTCGCCCGCCTCTACTCCGGCTTCCGCTGCGCGTGGTTCGACTTCGAGTGCAAACGCGTCTTCGACGAAGGAATCTTCAGCCACCACATCTGCCGCTCCGACTGGCAGCGCCCTGGTGGCTTCTGAAGTGGCGCCCGCGGCCATTGCCGAACCAGCGCCGACCACAGCACTTGTCGCGTCGCCAACCGCCGCCACCGCTCCTGCGCTGGACAGTTCCTTTGTAAACACCAACAGCCTGGGTCCGATTCACGCGCTGGCCGCGCTGGCCGCGCCGCCCGCAGCCTTCATCAAGCTCAAGCAGCAGCCGCGCTCACATAGTTTCTTTGACGCGCGTAACACGCTCGGCTTCGCCACTCTGGGCGCATCGCTCACCGCGGACGCGCTCTCCACGCAAAAAGGACTCGCCTATCCCGGCTTTGTGGAAATGAATCCCATCGCGCGGCCGTTTGTGCAGACGCGCACCGGCGCAGCCGTTTACAACGCGGGCAGCTTCGGCCTTATGGCGGGACTAATGTACTGGGCGCACAAAACGGAACACCACAAACTGGAGCGCATTCTTCCCTTGGCCATCGGCAGCTGGGAAGGCCTGCTCAGCGCACGGAATTATCACGTGATTGCGAGCCGGCCAAGATAAGTCCCTCGGCCTTTCGCCATCCTGGGCTCAAATTCAGGGCCGGAATTTGACTGTCACAGAAGTCTCCACGTCAGTTGGCTGGCCATTCAGCAGGAAAGGCTGGTAATCCCATTTGTTCACCGCGTCAATGGCAGCCTGAATCAATATTGGATGACCGTCCTTTGCTTTCACTTTGGCAACGTGCCCCTGTCTATCAATCAAAATGTGCAGGACCACGTCGCCATGAATGTGCGCAATTTTTGCCATCTGCGGATATTGTGGCTCCACTCTTCCCGTCAATTTTGCTTCCGCCACCCTGGGGTCGATCAAGGGCTTGCCAAATTCCCCGACCGAAGCCTTTCCGGCATCAACCGCATTCGGTTCCGGCTTGGAAGGCGGAGGCCCGGAAGGCGCTTCTCCTAGTTTTACTATTGGAAAATTAGGATGGCTAAAATCAAACAGCAGAACCACTGAGGTATCAATATCCACCGCCGCTCCGTTGAGGAGATAAGGCCGGTAGGTCCATTGCTTCACGGCGTCCAGTGAGGTCTGCCGCAAGTGCGGATCTCCAATGTTCACTGACTTGCGCCCCCATAAATCTCTGTCCACCACCATCGCGTGCGCAACTTTACCGGCTTTGTCGACCGTCAACGCGAGAACGATTTGGCCGGACGTATTCATGCTCTTTACGTCGTCCGAATAAACCGGCATGACCTTCTTCAGCAGAAACGTGCCCGCCACGCCTTGACTCACGGCAGGATTGGGGCCGCGCACCTGCTGTTGTGCGTTGGCTGTGGATGACAGAAGGCAGAGAAATAGAACCGCTGCGGCAAGAAGTTGTCGTCGAAACATAGGCCGCTATGCTCAGGCATTTGAGAGTAACTGTCAATACAGATTTCGTCCAGGCGCTCTCCGCGGAGTCGCGGAGAAAAGGAAAAAGTTTTTCGCCGCAGATTTACGCGGATAGGCGCAGATCGGGAAGAGCATAGCTTACCGCTGATTAACACTGATGACACTGATCTGAAGGAGCGGCCCAAAAACAAAAATCTTTGAAACACGGGGGAACGGAGGAAGCGGAGGGCAGTATTAGATCCAGCCCAAGGTGGTGGCAGCCCGATTACGTATTTCGCAGCGGCACGTAAACGCAGGCTAGAGCCACGCTGCTCGGACACATCCACAACCCAGTCCCGCACTAGCGGGACGGCTCGTAGTAGCCCGCCGTTTCAACGGCGGGAAAGCGACACAACAAGGACGAAGTCCCCTTCAAGGGGACGACTGAAAATAATGCCGTTGTAAAATGGCCAGCGCATGTCACACACCTATTACAGCATCCTCGCCCACTGCGTATTCTCGACAAAAGAACGCCGCGTCAGCATTCCCACCGACCTGAAAGCCAAACTCTGGCCATACATCGCCGGAATCGCACGCCAAAATAAATTCAAAGCCCTGGCCGTCGGCGGAATGCCTGACCACTGCCATGCGCTCTTGTCATTGCCCACGACAATGTCCGTTGCTAAAGCCGTGCAGTTGATTAAGGGCGGATCTTCAAAATGGATCAATGATCATCTTGAGCGGCGAACATTCGACTGGCAGGATGGTTATTCGGCATTCAGCATCGGAATCTCTCAACTCGAAAACACAATTCGCTACATTAACAATCAGGAGCGGCACCACGCAAAGATGGATTTTGCGCAGGAACTGGAGAAGATGCTCAAACGTCACGGAATCAAACTTTATTCTGGGCCGCGGGATTGAAATCCCGCGTTGTTTCAGTCGTCCCCTTGCGGGGACTTAATCGCCCCCTCCCGCTTTCCCGCCGTTGAAACGGCGGGCTACTACCAGACGTCCCGCTGACGCGGGACTGAATTATGGTAGAAAATGCGTTCTCGCCTGATCAAATCTGCGGTCCGGGAACAATCCCAGCGTAGAGACGCGGCACGCTGCCTCTCAAGTTCAGAAAATCCTGAATGTTTCCGGAAACGAGGCTTCTTTTGGTCCTTGCAAAAATTGCCAGAATTTGAAAACCAAAATCTTGAAACACTGAGGACAAAGGAAGCTCGTGACGGATTAGATCCAGGCCCCAAGAGTGGTGGTAGTCAGGCCGATTTGGTATCTAAGTAGCGGCATTGTGTTTTCTCCGCAAAAGAACGCCCTCCCCTCATTCCCGCAGACTAGGAACGTGGGGGGAAGAGCTAGAGCCACGCTGCTCGGACACATCCACAACCCAGTCCCGCACTAGCGGGACGTCTCGTAGTAGCCCGCCGTTTCAACGGCGGGAAAGCGGACACAACGAGACGAAGTCCCCTTCAAGGGGACGACTGACTCACTGGCCCACATCTGTCATCTTGAGCGCTGTGAGCGCCCTCGGTCGTGAGCACGAGTCGAAAGAACCCGACAAGGTGTCCCGCGCCCTGCCGCAGCAAGGCGTTCTCTCGAGATCGCAAATAGTTAAGATTTTCTGGCCCCGCGGCGAGACAATTATCCTTACACCAGCCGCCTGATAATGCTGCTCAGCTCAATCACCTCAATATGCCGGACAATCCGCCCAGTTATGCTTCCAGCACACAATCACGTCGCACTTGTCCGGATCGTGACCGTGCACCAGGAACCTTGAGCTTTCAAATTCCAGTTCAATGAGCAGCCGCTGAAGCTGGTTTATTACATTGGGGGGCTGGAATAGGTATAGCGCGCGCTCCGCTATGCTGGTCTTTTTTGGCCGCTCCGCTATGCTGGTCTTTTTTGGCCGCTCCGCTATGCTGATCTTTTCGAGCGCGCTCCGCCTTCGGCTGCGCGCTGGCCTGCGGCGCAAGGAAAGGAGTTTGATCAAACATTTTTCACGGCCCTAAAGGGCCGTTCTTACACCGAGCGCGCTGCCGCGCCTTCACAGCCGGGGGCGGCTGTGCCACACGAGTATGGCTCGTGCGGGCCCGTTCGACTCGTTCACTGGCGCTCAGTCGCTCAGGGCAGGCTCCCCACCCCGCCACGCAAAAACGCGCGTCGGGGACCCCGGTCCTGCGGCGCAAGGAAGAGATTTCATTTGTCGCGTAACGGCACGAGTGAACTTGTGCCCTGACACTTGTATGGATCGTTGACACGATGTGGGCGTAAGCGAAGAGTCGCAGGATTGTGCCGCTGAGATCCATCCCGTTTCATACGCGAATTGGGAGTTTGCGGAGGCCTTTTGGCGCATTTTCTTCTTGACTTGAAAGCGAACAAATGGTAGAGTTGGAGATTCGCTCCAGAGCGGAAAAGTAGTGTGGTGGACGGTCTTTGACAATAAGCATTCAGCAATTAGCACTCAGCAATCAGCCAGAAAACCCCAACAAGGGCAGCCCTGAAACCTACGCCAATATGGGACACGATGGGACGACATGGGACGTAGTGGGATGAACATAGGGGTAGGGGTAGGGGTGGGCGCGCGAGGCGCGCCTATCGCCGGGATCGGCCTGGGATGGGATTGGGATGGTGACGGCTAACCCCTTTAGAATCCTAGTCGGCGGGGAGGGGGGAGGGCGGAAGAGATTGCCATCATCGCCGGAATTGCCAAAATTGGCGATTGAAAGACCAGAATCTGACCACTGATTTACAGGGATGGCACTGATCAGAAGCAGGATCGAATGGGACCAACCCCGTCCCTTTGCGATGCAGCATCAAGGCGTCCTTTGTAAGGATAAACTGCCGGATCCTTCGACTTCGCGCCCGAGATCGTTCATCAACGAATGCATCCAGCAGGCGCTTTCTCAGGAAAACAGATGGCGGGGGCGAGGATTGCGCCGACCCGTCGGAGCGGGAATGCGCACCGCAATTTACAGAGCACGATAGAATGATGGCGCTCGCTGGAATCCACGCCACGGAAACCGGGAAGGAATGAATGGCCGAGGAAACCGCTCCAAAATCACAGTTGCGCCGCGCCATGGGCTTCTGGGACGTGCTGCTGTTCAACATTGCCGCCGTGCTGGGGCCGCGCTGGATTGCCGCCGCCGCGCACAACGGCACGTCGTCCATTAGCCTGTGGGTGCTGGCCGCGGTGTTCTTTTTTCTGCCCACGGCGCTGATCATTATTGAGCTTTCCACGCGCTATCCGGCGGAAGGCGGACTGTATGTGTGGAGCAAAGAGGCGTTTGGCGACTTCCACGGCTTTGTGGCCGGATGGGCGTACTGGATTTATACGTTCTTTTATTTTCCCGGATTGCTGACCGCGAGCATGGCCATGTCGGTGTACATTGGCGGGCCAAAGTATGCGTGGCTGGCAAGCAGCCCGAAATATTTGCTCTGGGCGTCTTTAGGATTGCTGGCGATTGCGGTGCTCTTCAACATCGTGGGACTCGATATCGGCAAGTGGCTGCAGAATGCCGGCGGCGCGGCCACATACGTTCCGCTGGTGATGCTGGTAGGCATTGGAACTTATCTGGCGATGCATCGCGGCAGCGCGACGCACTTTTCCTGGCCGCGGCTCTGGCCGGAATGGCCGCCGGACATCGACAAGCTGAATTTCTGGTCGAGCATTGCGTTTGCTTTTACCGGCATGGAGCTGGTGTGCGCCATGAGCGAAGAAATCCGCGAACCGCACAAAACTTTTCCGCGCGCCATCTACGCTTCCACCGGACTGATTGCCGTGATTTACGTTCTGGGCACCATGGCGCTGTTGTGGCTTTTGCCGGCGGAACAGATTGATCCGCGCAACGGAGTTTTCGGCGGCATTAGCTTTGGCTCAGCGGCGCTGGGGATTGCCTGGTTTGGAATGCTCGCAGCTTTGCTGGTTACCGTCGGCAACGCCGGCGGTGTGGGTGCAACAGTTGCCGGCGTGGCGCGCGTGCCGTTTGTCGCCGGGATCGATCATTACCTGCCCGCGTATTTCGGCAAGATCCATCCCAAGTGGAAGACGCCGTATATTTCCATCCTGATTCAAGCCGTGATCTCGGCGGCGATCCTTGTGCTTTCACAGATCAACGCCACGGTAATTGGCGCGTATCAGTTTCTGGTATCAATGTCGGTGATTCTCTACTTCATTCCCTTTCTTTATATGTACGCGGCAGCCATCAAGCTGGCGCATCGTGCTGACCGCGCCGACGGACAAGCCGTGCTGGTCCCGGGCGGCATGCCGGGAATCTGGATTGCCGGCTCACTCGCGTTTCTGATTACGCTGGGTTCCATGGTGCTGGCGGCGATCCCGCCCGGCGGAGAGAACAAAGTGCTTTTTGAAGCCAAGCTTGTTGGCTGTACGGCGGCGTTCGTCGGCACAGGGCTGGTGCTTTACTGGCGCGGCGCGCGCAAGAAACGAGCAGCCGGCCTGTAACGCATTCGGATCAACGGTCCTGTAACGCCCATTGCCACCAAGCCGGCCGCGCTAAGGTCGGATTCTGGTGATACGGAATGCACATCCTCTGTCACTAAACATGCAGAGGCATGGCCATGGCATTGCAGCGCATCAGCGATCTTGACTTCAAGCAGCTCATCAGCGACCACGACGCACCTTATTTTCCGTCGCCTCCACACTGGGAAGATGAGGTGCTTTACTTCATGCTGGTAGACCGATTTTCTGATGGCCAGGAAAAAGATTTTCTCGATATCGACGGCGAGCCGGTCACAACGGGCAGTACGCTGATGTTTACAGCCACGGATGCCGGCAATGCCATCGCGAATGCAGACGACGCCGCGGCGTGGCGCGATGCGGGCGGAAATTTTGTAGGCGGCAACCTGCGCGGGCTCGCATCCAAGATGGGCTACCTGCACAGGCTGGGCGTGACCGCCATCTGGCTCAGCCCGGTGTTCAAGCAGGTGAATGCCGATAACACTTATCACGGTTACGGCATCCAGAATTTTTTTGACGTTGATCCGCACTTCGGTACGCGCGACGATCTGCGCGATATGGTGAAGACCGCGCATGAAAACGGAATTCGCGTGGTGCTGGACATTATCCTGAACCATACCGGGCAGGTTTTTGTTTACGACCCTGACCGCTATGACACTGTAGATAGCAACGGCAATCACTTTATAGATCCGCGCTGGGACGGCAATCCTTACCGCGTAAAAGGTTTCAGGGACGCCACAGGTGCGCCCTCGCTGCCGTTCGCCGCCGTTGATACAGCCGCCAATTCCGCGGCGTTTCCTGACGCCGCTGTGTGGCCCGCGGAGTTTCAGGACCCCACAAATTTCACGCAACATGGCCACATTAATAACTTCGACTATTTTCCAGAATTTCTGGATGGCGATTTCTTCGCCCTCAAAGACCTGCATC
Source organism: Acidobacteriaceae bacterium (assembly GCA_027307045.1). GTDB lineage: Bacteria > Acidobacteriota > Terriglobia > Terriglobales > Acidobacteriaceae > Angelobacter. The sequence continues at coordinate 18,259 of DAHUXR010000037.1, read as the reverse complement.
ACGGCGCGCGCGTCATGGTCAACAATCAGGACCAGATTGACCAGTACATTGTTTCTCCCACGCTGGTGAACCTTTGCCAGGTTTATAAATTCTGGATCGCCTTTGCCGATCTTGACGGCTTTCGCATTGACACGGTCAAGCACATGGATCCCGGCGCAACGCGGTTTTTTGCCGGAGTGATTCATGAGTTCGCCGAATTGCTGGGCAAGGAGAATTTTTATCTGATTGCGGAAATCACCGGCGGGCGCGAGCGCGCTTATGACACGCAGCAAGTCACCGGCGTGGACGCCGTGCTGGGCCTTGACGATGTGCAGGACAAACTGGAGTACCTGACCAAAGGCTATCGCAATCCCGCGGATTATTTTGATCTGTTCCGCAACTCGCTCCAGGTCCGGGCGGATTCGCACGTGTGGTTTCGTGACAAAGTCGTGACCATGACGGACGATCATGACCAGGTCCGCAAAGGCAACAACAAAGGCCGTTTCTGCGCGGCGGACCGCGGCAGTGATCTGCTCATCGCCATGCTGGGGCTGAATGCCGTCACCATGGGCATTCCGTGCATTTATTACGGCACTGAGCAGGCTTTTGACGGCGCGGGCAGCGGCGATGGCTGCGACCGCTATATTCGCGAATCAATGTTCGGGGGGAAGTTCGGCGCGTTTCGCACACGCGGCCGCCACTTCTTCAATGAACAGCATCCGGCTTATGTGGAATTGACCAGAATACTTGCGCTGCGCGAGAAAGAACCGGCGCTGCGGCGTGGCCGCCAGTTTCTGCGTGAAATTTCCGGCGACGGCGCAAACTTTGGTCTGCCCACGATGCTCGGTGGCAAGCTTCTCTCAGTAGTGCCCTGGTCGCGCGTCTTTGTGGACGATGAACTGCTTTGCGCCATCAATACTGATCCGGACAACGCCCGCTTGGCCTGGGTCACAATCGATAATACTCTGCATAGCGTGGGCGAGAAGATGAAGTGCCTGTACTCGTCCGATGCGGCGCAGATCGGCCAGAACGTAACGGTGGAAGCGCGTAACGGCAAAGCCGTAAACATCCTCGTGCCCAAGGGCGGATTTGTGGTGTTTAATTAAGTAAGGATTGCGCTGTGCACATGCCGGGTTTGTTTGCTGCGATCTGCAAAAGGTTCATGGAAAATTGCCGGCGGCGGATACGGCATTCACTGGCCAGACCTTGACGAAGAATTGAGCACGGAAGGTCTCCTGCGCGGCGCTCCTGCTCCACGCAAAGCCCGATAACCGGCGCCGCCTATGATCTTTTTCAAGCCAGCGCTGATTTTCTGCAAACTTTTTTCTCCAGCTTACGTATTCATAAAAGGCAGTCATAATCCGTCTATATACGTGTGCCTGCGCGGCCGGCGAAGGGAGCAGTCTCAAATGGCAAATTTCAGCTCACAACTCAGGCAAGTGCTGCGGCGGTTGTTTCGCACGCCCATGTTTACGGCCGTAACGCTGATTACGCTTGCGGCCGGAGTGGGCGCAAACACGGTTGTGTTTAGCGTGCTTGAGGGCATACTGCTTAAGCCGCTACCGTATCCAAAGCCAGAACAACTTGTAACCGTTGCCCATGCGGCTCCTGGGATCAATTCGGCGGGGACCTTCCCAGGCGCGCCTTCCAACTATTTCATCTATCGCGACCAGAACCACAGCTTTCAAGACGTTGCCATGATGACCGCCGATTCGGTCAGCATCACCGGAATTGGCGAGCCGGAACAGGTGCGGGCGCAACGCATGACGGACGGAATGACCTCGATCCTGGGCGTCAATCCCATGCTGGGCCGCGGCTTTTCCCGCCAGGATGACATCCCTAGCAGTCCTCTGACCGCCATCCTCATGTATGGCTACTGGCAGCAGAAGTTTGGCGGCGATCGCGGCATTGTGGGACAAAACATCAAGGTGGATGGCAAGCTGACCCAGGTCATCGGAGTGATGCCCAGGAACTTTCACATACTTGATCAGGATGATCCGGCAGTGCTGGTGCCCTTCCAATTCGACCGGCCCAAGATCTTCCTGGGAAATTTCAGTTACTTCACCGTGGCGCGGCTTAAGCCGGGTGTAACAATCGAGCAGGCCAGCTCTGACGTGGCGCGTATGCTGCCCGTCGTGCTCTCGAGCTTTCCAGCGCCTCCGGGCTTTAGCCTGAAGATGTTTCAGGACGCGCGCCTTGAACCCAAAATTTCGCCGTTAAAGGACCGCGTGGTGGGCGACATTGGCAAGACGCTCTGGGTGTTGATGGGAGCAATTGTGCTGGTGCTGCTGATTGCCTGCGCCAACGTGGCCAACCTGGTGCTGGTGCGCGTGGACGGACGCCGCCAGGAGTTGGCGATCCGCTCAGCTCTGGGCGCGCACTGGGGACGCATTGCTTCTGAGCTGCTGTTTGAAAGCGTTGTGCTGGGATTGTTGGGCAGCTTGCTGGGGCTGGGCCTTGCCTATGGCGCGTTGCGTTTGCTGGTATCGGCGGCGCCACGCAGCTTGCCGCGCGTGCATGAGATTGGCATGGATGGCTGGGTGTTGCTGTTTACCCTGGGCGTAGCGCTGCTGGCCAGCATCTTGTTCGGCTCGATTCCCATTTTCAAACACGCGGGCGCGCGGCTGGCCACGGGACTGCGTGAAGGCGCGCGCGGCATGAGCCAGAGCCGCGAGCAGCATCGCGCGCGCAGCGTGCTGGTGGTGATACAGGTGGCGCTGGCGCTGCTGGCCTTGATCTGTTCCGGTTTGATGACGCGGACCTTCGTCGCTCTCACGCGTGTGCAACCCGGCTTTAGCGCGCCTGAAGAAATTCAGACCTTCACCATCGCCCTGCCCAAGAGCGTTGTGGCCGACGATCAGAACGTCCCGCGCAAGTTTGAAGAAATCATGCACAAAGTCGAGGCGGTGCCGGGCGTCACGTCCATCGGGCTCTCCACCAGCATTCCGCTGGATGGAAACGGAAGCTTCGATCCGGTGTTTGCTGAAGACCACACCTACCGACCGGGTGAACTGGCGGCACTGCGGCGCTTTAAATGGATTTCACCGGGGTTCCTGAAAACCATGGGCACTCCTCTGCTTGCGGGACGCGACCTGACCTGGACGGACATTTACAACCTGAATCCTGTGGCGCTTGTTTCAGAAAACGTGGCGCGCGAGATGTGGCACGATCCTGCCGCCGCGCTGGGCAAACGCATTCGCGTGGGCTCAACCGACGACTGGCGCGAAGTGGTTGGCGTGGTGAGCAACGTGTACGATGACGGCCTGAACCAGAAGCCTTCCACCGTGGCTTATTGGCCACTGCTGATGCGCAATTTTGAAGGCGACGGAGTAAGCACACGCCGAGAGCTTTCTTTCACTCTGCGCACCCCGCGCGCAGGTACAGAAAGTCTGATGAAAGAAGTGCGGCAGGCCGTGTGGTCGGTGGATCCCAATTTACCGCTGGCTAAAGTGCATACCGTGGACTATTTCTATCGCAGTTCCATGGCGCGGACTTCATTCACGCTGCTGATGCTGGGCGTGGCCGGCGTGATGGCGCTTCTGCTTGGGACCGTGGGGATCTATGGCGTGATCGCGTATTCGGTGTCGCAGCGCACGCGTGAGATCGGCATCCGCATGGCGATGGGCGCGCAAAGGAGTGAACTCACCGGAATGTTTGTCCGCCATGGGCTGGCGCTGAGCGCGATTGGCGTCGCCTTTGGACTGGTGGCTGCGTTGATCTGCATGCGCTTTCTTTCCACTTTGCTCTTTGGCGTGAAGCCTATTGATCTATTGACCTACAGCTCGGTCTCGATTGGATTGGTGGCCACGGCGCTGCTGGCAAGCTATCTGCCTTCGCGCCGCGCGGCCACGGTTGATCCCGTGGAAGCCTTGCGCGGGGAGTAGAGGAACAGTGATTTGCAATGAGCTGAAGTGGCGGCGGTCGCCTTTTAGATTAAATGATGGGGTCCCAGTTGCATTCGGGATTGCAGAACTAGTTCATCGTCGCCATTGACCGGCGCAGTGACAGCGCAGTCTGCCTGATCTCTTCCGCGTCAGACGCGTCAGGTGACATTTTCACGTATTCCTCAAAATCGCTCAGCGCCCCGCGATAATCGTTGAGGTTATACCGCAGCACGGCGCGCTGCTTCATGTCCTCCGGCGAGCGGGGATAAATCACCAGGATCAGGTCCACCACCTGCACGGCCCTGCGGAAATCGCGCTGTGAGAGATAAATCGAGCGCAGGTTGTTGAGCATGCGCGTCAGCATCTGCCTGCGCGTTACGGCCAGAAGAAATTCCGGCTGCAGCGCCACCTGTCCGGCATAGATGCTATCGAGCTTCTGGCGGCAATCGTCTTCAGTAACAATTGACCCGCGCTCAAAAGCATCGATCAAAATGGAATGGCCGTCCACGTCATAGTGCTTGAGTAGGAAATGTCCCGGCATCCCGACGCCAAACAACTGAAAACCCACGCGTCGCGCCACCTCCATATAAACCAGCGCCAGGGTGATGGGAATGCCCAGGCGGCGGTCAAGCACATCATTAAGAAAGGAATTGCGCGGACTGTAATAATCCACTGTATTGCCGCGGAACATTTCTTCCTGGAAAAGCACGTCGTTCAGCGCGGCAATGATCTGCACCGGGTCGTCCGGGTCCTCGATTTTTTCCGCCACGCGCGCAGCCAGCTCATCCACGTGCCGCACATAATGCTCGATATCGAGTTGTGGATCTTCAATCCGCGCAAACGTCAGTGCGGAGCGCAGAAGGTCAACCCGCTCGTCTTCGATTTCTGAACGCACCAGCGCGGCAAATGCCTGGATGATGCCTGAACTGGCCCCCGTAATCACCTGTAAATTCTAGTTGAAAGCAGGCACAAAATCTGCTGCCCGGAAGGCCAGCGCAGGGCCTTGGCCTAAAGCGAGCTCTCTTTTTCGTGCGTTCTCCTCTGATCACACCTGCAATACGTCACCTTCGCGGGCGATGGTTCGATACAGCACTGGATTGATAAAGAACCCGAGAAACAGCCGCGAAACGAGACCGGCCACAATCACAATAGCAAAGGGCTTCTGCGTATCTGAGCCGATGCCGGTGGACAGCGCCGCCGGCAGCAGGCCAAGACAGGCTACAAGCGCAGTCATCATGATCGGGCGAAGCCGCAGCAGCGCCGCCTCGCGCGTGGCGGTTCGTATATCCATGCCTTCCAGCCGGAGCTTGTTGATGTAAGAGATCAGGATCACGCCCGTTTCCACTGACACTCCCATAAGAGCCAGCAGGCCGAGCACAGATGAAACGCTGAACGGCGTATGCGTGAGTTTGAGCGCAATCAGCGCGCCTACTGGCTCGGTCATGATCACGTCCAGGGCAATGGCCATGGGAAATTTGAAGTTGCCATACAGCGCAAACAGGATGAAGAAAATCAACAACACCGCCAGCGGGCCGATGATGGTGAGCTGCTCTTTTGCGGCGATGAACTGGTCGTATTCGCCGCCCCATGCGATCTGGTATCCGCCGGGAAGCGAAACGTTTTTCTGCACCGCGGCCTGGCCATCTTCCACCGCGCGTTGCAGGTCGCGGTTCTCAATGCTGTACTGCACACCAATATAGCGCCGGTTGTTTTCACGATAGATGAATGACGCGCCGTTTCCCTGCTTGATTTCCGCCATCTGGCTAATGGGAATCTGCTGGCCGTCCGGAGTGCCCACCAGCAGGTTGCCGATTTCCTGCGCGCTGCTGCGGAACTGCGGCTGCATCCGCACGACAAGATCAAAGAGCTTTTCTCCCTGCACCACCTGGGTCGCTGCCTGTCCGCCGACTGCCGCCTGTATCACGGCTTCCACGTCGGCCACGTTAATGCCGTAGCGCGCGATCTTCTCTCGATCAACATTGATATTCAGGCTCGGCTGGCCCAGTTCATGCACCACCGTCAAATCAGTGAAACCGGGAACGTTTTGCAAGGTCTTCTTGATCTCGACGGCCTTCTTTTCCAGCACATCAAGATCGGGACCGTAAATTTTTACCGCCAGAGAGCTCTTCAATCCCGTAAGCGCTTCATCCACGGCGTCTTCCGCAGGCTGGGTGTAATTGAAAATGATGCCGGGGAAGGATTCGAGCCGTTTGTCAATGGCGGCGATCAGCTTTTCCTTGGTATCGAGTTTCCCTTTCCACGATGAATCATCGTACGGCTTCAACCCGACATAAAATTCGGCATTGAAAAAGCCGGTGGGATCGGTGCCATCATCGGGACGTCCGTGCTCGGATCCCACCACGGTGACCTGCGGGTAAGAAATAAGGATGCTGCGAATCTGTGGCACGATCTTGCTCGACTCTTCAAATGAGACTGTGTAAGGCATGGTGGCCCGGACCCACAGCGCGCCTTCATCCAGATGCGGCATGAATTCGCCGCCGATAAAGGGAACGAGGCAGAGCGTTGCGGCAAAAATCAAAACGGCTATCAGCAACGTGAGCCGGCGATGGTCAAGGCACCAGTCAAGCTGCCGCGTATAAATTTTCTTGATCCATTCAAATGCGCGGTTCGTTGATTCCTTTACGCCACTCTTGAACCAATAAGAAGCCAGCACGGGAACCAGCGTGAGAGTAAGGATCAGCGCGCCGATCAGTGCGAACGACATGGTTTCCGCCATGGGATGAAACAGCTTCCCGGAAGGCCCGCTCAACGCATAGATAGGAAGATAACCGGCGATGATGACAGCGACGGAATAAAAAATAGGGCGATCAACGTCTTTTGCCGCCGCCAGAATTACTTCGTTGAGCTTGTAAGGCTGGCCTTCACGCAACGCCAGTTCGCGGTAGATGTTTTCCACCATCACCACGGTGCCGTCAATGATGATGCCGAAATCAATGGCGCCGATGGACAGCAGGTTAGCGGAAACGTCATGCGCATGCAGCACGATGAAAGCAAACAACAGTCCCAGCGGGATGGTGAGCGCGACAATAATGGCAGCGCGAATACTAACCAGGAAGAAAAGCAGGACCAGCAGAACCAGGATCATCCCGCGGATCAGATTGCCTTCCACTGTCCGCGTGGTTACCTCAACCAGATCGCTGCGATCATAAAAAGGCTGGACCTTTACGTCACGCGGCAGAATGGAGCTGTTCAATTCCTCGGTCTTCTTTTGCACCGCTTTCAGGACCGTCTGCGTCTGCTCGTCGCGGCGCATCAGGATTACGCCTTCCACCGCATCGTCGTGATTTTCATTGTGCGTCTGGAACCCAAACTGGCCCAGGCGCGGAGCGTTTCCAATCGTCACGTCGCCAACGTCGCGCACTCGGATCGGCGTTCCCTTATTGCTGGCAATCACAATGTTGCCGATATCGCTGGTGTTTTGCACCAGCCCGAGGCCGCGGACGTAATAGAACTGTCCGCCTTGCGAGTAAAAGCCGCCGCCGGCATTGGAATTATTCACTGAAAGCGCCTGGAGCACTTGCGGGACTGTAAGGTGATATCCGTACAGCCGTGAAGGATCAAGCAGCACCTGGTACTGCATGACGGTGCCGCCCAGACCGGAGTCGTCGGCTACGCCGGGCACGGACTTGTACGCGCGCTCAACCACCCAATCTTCAATGGTCTTCAGCTCTTGCGGAGTGCGGTCTGGGCTTTCAAGCACGTAGCGATAGACCAATCCGCTGGGACTGAATAGGGGCGCCATACTGGGCGTTACGCCCGTGGGAAGCTGCGCGTCGCCAATTCTCTGGAAAATTACCTGACGGGAAAAATAGTTATCGGTTCCCTCTTCAAACGTAAGGCGGATATCGGACAGCCCGTAGAGCGAAATCGAGCGCATCACTACCATGTTGGGCGCGCCAGACATTTCCACTTCCAGCGGAAGCGTGATGAGCCGCTCCACTTCTTCCGCGGCGTGACCCGGCCACTGCGTGATGAGTTCGACCGTGGGCGGAGCAAGGTCCGGATACGCGTCCACCGGCATGCGCTGGAAGGACACGACACCGGCGATGATCAGCAGCACGGTCAACATCAGCACCAGAAAGCGCTGCCGCAAAGCAACTTGGACTAATCGATGGATCATTTGGTTTTTGTCGCTACGCTCCAAACCGCTTATAGACCGTCTTCATCTTTCAGTCTATTTCCGCCCTGCATCAGGCCGCTCGGGCAATCCGGCCCCTTGAGGCTATTCCTACTGTGAACTCGCAAACTGTAAAAACAGGCTGCCGTCACCGGCGACGTGTTCTCCCGGTTGCAGGCCGGCGACGATCTGCGTTTTGCCCTCACTGCTCTGGCCCAGCTTTACCGGCCGTCGCGCGAACTGGTCTTGCGCCACAGCCACATAAACAAACGGCTCATTCTCGGCATCGCGTAGCACTGCGGCATCCGGCACCAGCAATGCGTTATCGATCTTGCCCGCGACCACCGTGGCTGTAACGTACATGTCTTTCTTCAATCGGCCTTCAGGATTCTTGGTGTCGATTCGCGCCTGCAGGGTCCGAGAGGTGGCGTCCAGCGCCGCGCCCATGAAAGAAATCCGTCCATGAAATACGTCGGGATATGCGTCTGTCTTGATGGTTACCGGATCACCCACATGAACATAGGCGAGTTGATTTTCATAGACATTGGCCAGCACCCAGACCGTTGCCATATTGGAGATGGTGAAGCATTGGGTTTGACCGGCCTGCAGCACCTGTCCCGGCGCCACCAATCGCTCCACGGCTTCCCCGCTGATAGGCGCAAGCACCGGCACTTCCGGCGAAGTGGGATTTTCGATCAGTGTGTCCGGGCGCGGAATGCCGAGAATTTTCAGTGATTGCTCCGCCGCCTGCTGGTCGGCCTGAGCCTGTATCTCCGCCGACTCTGCCGCCTGCAAATCGCGTTCAGCAATCGCATGGTGAGCAAAAAGGTCCTGCGCGCGCAGATAATTTTTGTGCGCCAGCGAATGAGCGTCACGCGCCTTCAGGTAATTGGCGCGAAGCTGGGAATAGTCCGGGCTGCTGACATACAACATCGGCTGGCCCTTTTTCACCTGCTGCCCAGGCGAAACCAGAATCCGGCTTACCGGTCCGCTCACCTGCGAAATCACGGGCGTGGTGAGGAAGCTGTTATAGGCGACCGTGCCGTTCAGGCGCAGAACGCGCGGCCAGGAAGTGGGTTGGACCGTGACCACCTGGATATGCGAAAGCTGCTCTTTCGGCACGGTAAACAGCTGGGTCTTGTTGCTGTCCGTTGCGCTTTTTTCTTTGGCCTTCGGATCGCCACCCGAACACCCGGACAGAATTATCCCCAGCGCAATGGCTACGACAGTCGCGCCCCTGGCAGGAATTGATGTTGAGCGGAGTTGGTTGTGAAAATGTCTCATGGCAAACTCCTGGTCCCGATGGCCTGCCGCAACTGCTCCAGGCTGAGCATATAGGCGGCCACCGCTTGCCGGTATGCGACCTCCGTGGAGCGATAACTCCGCTCGGCATCGAGAAAATCGAGCAAGGTGGCTGCGCCCGCTTTATACGCATACTGGCTGATGTCGCGTGAATCCTGCGCCTGCTTCAGGTAGCCGGAAACGTACAGTTTCACCACGTCCTGGTTGGAACTTGCGGACTCATAGGCATTCGTCACGTCGGTCATCACCGTGTCTTCAGCGGCCCTGGCGGTTAGCTCCGCGCCGGTCAGCGCGAATTTGGTGCGCGCAATTTCACCTTGATTGCGATTGAAGAGCGGGAGCGGCACGCTGAAAAAAAGCGACGTAGAGCTTGCGCCGGATACGTGCGAGTAACTGGCGGAAGCATTGAAATCCACTTTGGCGTTTGCCTTGGCCAGCGATATCTGGCTGTTGGCGGCTTTTACCCCCTTTTGCGCCGCTAAAAGATCCGGACGCGTGGCCAGCGCCTTTACCTGCAAATCTGGCAGGGCGGCCGTCAGTGGCTTGTAGTCCAGGTCGCCGACCACGTCAAAATCGTGCGGGAGTGAAGCGTATCCAACGAGTTGGCGCAGGCTTCCCAGGGCCTGGACCTTGGCCACCCGCGCTGAACTCACGTCGGTCTGGAATTGCAGCAGTTGCAACTTGATCTTCAGGTAGTCGCCTTCACTGATGTCTCCGGCTTTGTAACGCTGCTCGCTGATCCTGACCGTATCCTGAAAGCTGTTCAGGTTTTCCAGCGCAAACTGCAAAGTGGAATTCGCCAGCAGAACATTGATGAACTGCTGCGCAACGTTGAAGACCAGCGTGCGCTCGGTGTCGGCCACCTGGGCCGCGGTAACGGCCGTTGCATCGCGAGCAGCCTGCAGGCGGTTCTGGCGTTTGTGCCCGCGCTCAAAGAGATAGCCCAGGCCGATATCAAATTGCTGCAGGTTGTTCAACGCATCGGTAGAGAAGTCTCCGCTGAATACGGGAATGAATTGCGAGTCCCAGGCAAGGGTCGGGTTAGGGCGGAGATTGGCAGTCATTTCCTGGGCCTGGTTTTGCTGGATCTGCGTGCGCGCAGCCTTGATGCTGGGACTGTTGGCCAGCGCCAGCGAGATTGCCTGCTCCAGCGTGATTTGCGTGGCCGCAGGACGGTCGCGCGTCGGCGTGGGCGTGGCCATGGGAGGCGCAGATTGGCCTGCTGGCGTCGCCGGTTGGCTTTGGCCCGCGGCGGAAGAGCTAAGCGGAATTGTCGTCTGCCCCGGCAAAAGCGGAGGCAGCATAAAACATAAAAACAAGAGGGACACCCGAAACATCGTTCCCCTCCAAAAAAATTCTGGATTTTATGGAGCTAATTGGATGAATGGCCTGGATCAGGCAGCGGGAGGCGGACGGATGAAGAGGCTCAGCTCGGAAATGGCGCTCTTGCCCTGCGTTTCATACGGAACGGTAAAAGCTTCAACGGAATGGAAGACCAAAAGCAGGTAAACCGTTACCGTGGGCGCGTTCGCGTGAACGGAAAGGCAGATGACACAGGGCGATGAGTTGCGTGCAACCGCGCCGTCAACGTGGCTATGGGTTGCTTCCAGCCCGGCCACAAACAAGGCCAGCACAATGCAGACCATCGCGATCAGGCGCATGAGCTTACGGCTCTCGAATTGACTGGTTCCAGCTTGCATGGGCGATTGAGGCGCAGTAACGCTGCGTTGGTTGCAGGTTCAGCTTACAGCAATTTCCACGGCCTTGCCAACGTCTGCTTTGTTATTGATGCAGGTGTTCCGTTTTAGGCACTCACGAAAGTGTTTAGACTTGTAGGGCGACCCACCCCAAGGAACCGCATTGGCGGAGCGGCTTGACCCAACCTTAGGCCGGAAAATTGCATGACCAGAGCTGCTGTGCTAGCGTTGAAGTGTATTGAGAGGCGTTTTGCGAACCATTCCTTCGGGGCTGGACCGAAAGGAAGCTGAACTCTACAGCCAGCTTGATCCTCACCAGTTCCCAAAACATGTCGCGATAATCATGGACGGCAACGGCCGCTGGGCCAAACGCCGCCACCTGCCGCGTATTGCCGGCCATCGCCGCGGTGTGGACTCGGTCCGCAAAGTCGTGACCACCGCCTCCAATATTGGATTGTCCGCGCTCACGCTGTATGCGTTTTCGGCGGAGAACTTTACCCGCCGTCCGCCGACGGAAATCCACTTTTTGATGAAGCTGCTGCATCGATATTTAAAAAATGAGCTGCCCCTGATGCACCGCAATAATATCCGGCTGTCATTTATCGGGCGCAGCCACATGCTGCCGCAGGAAGTGCAGGAGCGCATGGCCTGGGCCAAGGAGCAAACGGCCCACCACACCGGCATGGTGATGACGCTGGCGCTGAATTATGGATCGCGCTCGGAGATTGTGGACGCCTGCAAGTCCATGGTGAACGCCGCGGCTAATAATGGTGGGCTTGAGCATCTCAAGATCGACGAAGAGAGCCTGAACCGCCACATGTACACGAGCAACCTGCCGGATCTGGACTTGATCATCCGCACCAGCGGTGAAATGCGCCTGAGCAATTTTCTGTTGTGGCAGGCGGCCTACGCGGAAATCTACGTGACCAAGACGCTGTGGCCTGACTTCAACGGCGTACACCTGCTGGAAGCCATTAAGGAATATCAGTCGCGCGAACGGCGCTATGGCGGCTTGAACGAACCCAGCCCAGGCAGCTCAAACTAAATGAAAAGAGTCCTTACCGCGGCGGTGCTGGCGCCGGTGGTGCTGCTGATTTTGTTCAAAGCGCCGAACTGGCTTTATAGCGCGTTTATTGGGCTGATCGCCGTGCTTGCCGTACATGAATACTTCGGCATTGCGTTTCATTACCAGCAAAAGCTGTTTGCCTACGTTATTGAGGTGGCGATTGGCCTGTATTTTCTGGGCCAGAGTCTTTTTGGAATCCATGCGTTTGGCATAGAAAACCTTGGAAGAGCGTTTGACCGGTGGGCGACGGACGCAACCGGTGTCCGTGTGCTGCCCCTTGTCCTGGTGGCTCTTGGAATGTTTCTCTGGCCGATGAAAGATGTTTTACCGGCGGCGGCGTTTTCTTATTTCGGATTTATTTATGTGGCGTTAACTTTGGGGGAAATCTCAACCATCGGGCATTTTGAAAATGGCCGAGTTACCGTATTTGTCTTTCTACTGGTGGTTTGGTCCGGCGACATTTTTGCCTATTACATTGGACGCGCATTCGGAAGACACAAGCTGGCGGAAACCATCAGCCCAAAAAAAACCTGGGAAGGCGCCATCGCTTCCACGGCAGGAGCCGTGCTGGTCTCGGTTGTGCTCTTTCACTACATACACTCTCTTGGAACGGTATTAGTAAAGCTCCACGCTCTGCCGTCAGAAAGCCTGCTCTTTACCGATATCCGGCTGTACGCGCCTGGATGGCAGCTTGCCGCCATGTTTGGTTTTGTGGTCAACATTGCTGCTCAGCTGGGTGACCTGGCGGAGTCGGCCTTCAAACGCGGAGCGGACGTCAAGGATTCTGGAACGCTGCTCCCGGGCCATGGCGGCCTGCTGGACCGGATTGACGCGATGCTGTTCGCGGCTCCGGTATTATGGTTTTTCTATCCCGCTCTTTATATGGCGCTCAGGCATCAACCATGAAACGCATTGCCATCCTCGGTTCCACCGGCTCCATTGGACGCAGCACGCTCAACGTGATTGAAAACAATCCTGAGCGATTTCAGTTGCTCACAATGGCAGCCGGCTCAAACACTGAAGCCGCGCTGAACGACGCGCGCCGCTGGAAACCTAAAGTTCTTTCGCTCGCCTCAGAGCAGGATGCGGAAAAAGTTCGCAAGCAACTTAAAGATGAGGGTCTGGGCGAGATTGAAATTGCCCATGGACAGGCCGGAACGGTGCGGGTGGCCACGCATCCTGAAGTTGATTTTGTGGTGAGTGCCATCGTGGGCGTCGCAGGATTGAAAGCGACGTATGAAGCGGTGCGGGCAGGCAAGGAAGTTGGATTAGCCAATAAAGAATGCCTGGTCGCGGCAGGTGAGTTGATTACTGCGGAAGCGCGCAGGCAGAACAAGCCGCTGTTGCCGATCGATAGCGAGCACAACGCCGTCCATCAGTGCATGCGTGGCGGTAGGATGAACGAAGTCGAGCGCGTGTGGCTAACCGCAAGCGGCGGGCCGTTCCTGAACACGCCGACATCCGACTTCGAAAAAATCACGGTGGAGCAGGCACTGAACCATCCTACGTGGAAGATGGGCCAGCGCATCACGATTGACTCAGCCACGCTGATGAACAAGGGATTCGAGGTCATTGAAGCCTGCCGGCTTTTTGATATGCCGCCGGAGCGCGTGAAGGTGATCGTTCATCCGCAATCGACAATTCACTCACTGGTTGAATTCAATGACGGGAGTATTCTGGCGCAGCTCTCCGTAACGGACATGCGCCTGCCGATTCTTTATGCGCTGACTTATCCTGAGCGCATTGAATCTGACCTGCGCTTCAACGTGCTGGATCTGAAGCGACTCGACTTTGCGCCGCCCGATCCGGACAAATTCCCCTGCCTGCGTTTGGCGTATGAAGCTGCGGCTGCAGGAGGATCGAAGACGATAGCCCTGAATGCTGCCGACGAGGTCGCGGTGGCTGCTTTCCTAAAACGGGAAATCGGTTTTACCGATATTTCTAAGGTGGTTGAGCGCACAATGAATGAAACGCCAGACCGCCATCCTGAATCTATAGAAGAGGTACTTGCCATTGACGCCCAGGCCCGCAGCCTGGCGCAGGAGCAATTGCCGCGTCATGTCGCCCGGTAGCGGGCTGCGGCGCTTTAAAGCTACAATATCAAATCACCTTCATTATGCAGTTATTTTCTCTCAGCGTCGTCGCGTTCATATTTGTTTTAGGCATTCTGGTATTTGTCCATGAGTTCGGGCATTACGCCGTAGCCAAGCTGTTCAAGGTCCGGGTGGAAGTATTCAGCCTCGGCTTTGGCAAGCGGCTGTTCGGATTCAAGCGCGGCGACACCGACTACCGCATTAGCCTTCTGCCTCTGGGCGGCTACGTTAAGATGGCCGGCGAAAATCCCATGGAAGCGCGGACGGGCGATCCGGGCGAGTTCATGAGCCATCCACGCTGGCAGCGCTTTCTGGTGGCGATTGCCGGGCCGGCGATGAACATTATCCTGGCATTTGTGGTTCTCGCAGTCCTTTACACGTTCCATCATGAATATTTCGCCTTCGCCAAAGCCCCCGTGGACGTGGTATTCGTTACGCCCAATTCTCCGGCGCAAAAAGCCGGCTTGCAGGTAGGCGACAGGATCGCCAGCGTGCAGGGCATTGATAATCCCACCTGGGAACAGTTCCTGATTCGCGTCAGCATCAACCCGGGCCAGCAGGTTCCAATCAAGGTATTACGCGGCGATAAAACCGTAGACCTGACTCTGGTGCCGGAAATTTCAGGCAAGGACCATGAAGGCGATGCCGGGCTGGATCCTCCGGGCGTGGTGGGCATGATTGAGCCGGGACTGCCAGCCGACAAAGCCCACATCCAGAGCGGCGACGTTTTGGTTTCAGTGAATGGTAAGCCAATCCATTCCGTGGACGACCTGCTGGGAGCGCTGCAGGAAGCCAAGGGAAATCCGGTGCAGTTGACCATCCTGCGAGACCGCAAGAACCTGACGCTTGCCATTCCCGGTGAACTGGTAGGCTCACCTGACTCCACGGAGAAGAAGTACCGGATTGGTGTGAGCATGGAGCAGGTGGAAAAGCTCCCATTCACGGTGGCAGTGCAAACTTCTTATGAAGAGTGCAAGAGCAATTCGCTGCTGATTTTTGAATTGCTGGGCAAACTGATCCAGCACAAGAATTCGATCCAGCAGATGAGCGGCCCCATCGGGATCATGCGTTACTCGGGGCAGGCAGCCAGAATGGGCATGCCTTCACTGCTGAAGTTCATGGCGCTGATCAGCCTGAACCTCGCCATCTTTAATTTGCTGCCAATTCCAATTCTGGATGGCGGCCTGATGCTGATGCTGCTGGTGGAAGCCGTGATGCGGCGCGACATTAAGCAGGAAGTGAAGGAGCGGGTTTACCAAGCGGCCTTTGTGTTCCTGGTATTGTTTGCGGCGGTCGTGATCTTCAACGATGTGGCAAAAACTCTGCCGGGATGGTCACATCTGAAATAGCTGCTGGCTGCGGCGGCTAGCTCCTAGCCACTAGCTTCTAGCAAGATCTTGGCTTTGGGCTCAGTTCCCCACCAGAGTCTTTTTTTTATTCTCCCAGCGCCACTTAGGCTGATCACCGGTAAGGTATACGCCACCCAGCCAGCGATCGACGCCGCGTTGCAGCTTGATCCAGTCAGCTTTGCCTTCCAGCAACTGGCGGCCAGCGTCAGTGATCGTGAATTCATTCTTGGGCGATTCAATGAGCGCGGGATTGGGACCTGCGCTGAGCCACGCGAGCCGCAAATATACTGACAAGTCACCCCACGGCACATCTTCGTGCTTGCGCGATTCCACATAGATATCCGCTTTCTTGCGCTTGCCCGCGGCGGCCGCCTGCAAAAGCTGCCGCTCGGTCCGGGAAAGCCCGTCACTGGTCCACGGATACTCTTCAAGAAAGCGCGTGAGAGCCGCGGCAAGAAATGGCATCTCATCGAACTTTTGTTGTGCGATTGCCGCCAGGTCCGGAGGATCTTCCGCGCGGAAAGCGCGCCATGCTTCCTTGGCGATACTGCGTTGCGCGTGCGTTACACGTTTGCGCATGGGAAACAACCGCGCGAGTTGCGGCCCGCTCAGCTGCCCGAGTCCGTAAAACGGTCGCACACCGGGGTAGGAATCGATCTGCACCAGATCGAGATTGATGCCTTCCAGGTCCTGCTGCTCAAACCAATCCAACAACTGGAGAAGCTGCAACTGGTCATAAAGATCATGTTCAAACCAGAGGACCACGTCCTGGTGCTTGCGAAAATTCTGGAGCGTCCGGTCACGGTTGGCAAAGTCGGCGCGAAGTTTTTCCGGGTCGCCCCAACCGAAGCCAGTTAGCGCCTGGACGCGAATATCAGACAGTTCGTCCAGCGTGCTGGTCTGAGGCACGGGGCCGTCATGCAGGACGTCATTCCAGGCAAGATAAGTCCCTGGAAATCTGACTTGCCGGAAGGTAGCGGTGACCGATTCGCCATTGGCGATATGCAACACAAGGGAAGGCTAGCACAAACGCAGGATCGAACGGCAAAGGAGCAGCTGAAGATTTGCAGAAAGCCACCGCTACTTCTATACTTTGATCCCATGCACCGTCGTCCACAGCGCCTCGGCTGTTGTTGTTGCTGCGTTACCAGCGGCGACGGCGGCTCTTTGCAGTTTTAAGCTCTTAAACCAAGAGTTTCCATCGCCGGCATTTGAGCGGGGCGGTGGCTTTTCCTTTCTGCATCCTTTCCCCAATCGGCGCTGGCCATGGAAACAACGTGAAGATAAAGAAGGAAAGGAAAAATCCATGAGCGTTATCGATGAGGTTTTACAAAACAACCTGAAGTATGCGGACCAATTTACCCTGGGACATCTGCCCATGCCTCCAGCACGCAAGCTGGCGGTGCTGGCATGCATGGACGCACGCCTTACGGTAGAGCAGTTTCTAGGATTAAAGACCGGGGACGCGCACATCATACGCAATGCCGGCGGTATTGCCAGTGAAGACGCGTTGCGCTCGCTGATCATCTCCCACCATCTGCTGGGGACGCAAGAGTTCATCATCATTAATCACACGGATTGCGGCATGTTGACCTTTAAGGACCACGAACTGCTAGGTCGGCTGGAGAAACAAAGCGGGACGGCGTTTGTGGCTCCGGTGCACTTCCATGCGTTTTCTGATGTCGAAGAAAATGTGCGGCGGCAAATCCAGCGCGTGCGCAGCCATCCATTTATTCCCAAACACATTCCGGTCCGTGGCTTTGTTTATGACGTGACGACTGGCCGGCTAAAGGAAATCACCGAGCCTGCTGCGGCGAAACTGCCCACAGCGGCGCGCAGGAGCGCCTAAAACGGAAACGCGAGACGCGAAAGAAGGTTCCTCCCGCCCCTCAGATCGAGAGGGGCGGGGGAATACCTGCCTTTACGGGGATAGGAGCATCCGGCCTTGTTCGAGAATCACGATTCGGACTCCCCGGGTGAAATGCTCGTGCTGTCTCCGCTAAACTATTCCCACAGGATTTACGGCCATGGTCTTCGTTCTCGACAACTACGATTCCTTCACTTACAACCTGGTGCAGTATCTGGGAGAGCTGGGACAAAAAGTTGAAGTCCGGCGCAACGACCAGATCACGCCGCAGGAAGTCGAGGAGATGCGGCCCAGCCACATCCTTGTTTCTCCCGGCCCCTGCACGCCCCAAGAAGCGGGTATCAGCGTTGATCTGATCAAGCATTTTGCCGGCAAGCGGCCGGTGCTGGGCGTTTGCCTGGGACACCAGGCGATTGGCGCGGCTTTTGGCGGGAACGTTGTCCGCGCGCACCAATTGATGCACGGAAAAACCAGCCGTATCCAGCACGACGGCAAAACGCTGTTCAAAAACGTGCCGCAACCCATGACGGCTACGCGATACCATTCCCTGGTTGTGTCGGAAGAAAACCTGCCGGGCGAACTGGAGATCAGCGCGGAAACGCATGAAGCCGACGGCACTCGGGTGATCATGGGCCTGCGCCACCGCCGATTCCCGGTTGAAGGTGTGCAGTTCCATCCGGAAAGCGTGCTGACGGAGTCGGGCCGCTTGCTGTTGCAGAATTTTCTCGCGTTATGAAGCTTCGTCCATCGTCCGATCAAAAAACCTTGAAACACAGCGCGGCGGAGCCGCAACCAAAAAAGAAACATCTACCGCGGAGGCGCGGAGAAACCCAAAAGCAAGAGTCAACAGTCAAAGTCAAAACCTCAACACGGAGGACACAGAG
>DAHUXR010000036.1 GCA_027307045.1 Acidobacteriaceae bacterium | reverse complement strand
GGTCTCAAGCTGCGTTTCACCTGGACCGCGTGTCCCGATGCCGCCGCCGAGCTGCGACATCTCAATGCCTCGTCCGGCCAGGCGCGGGAGCATGTATTCAAGTTGCGCCAGTTCCACCTGCAACTGGCCTTCACGGCTGCGGGCGTGGCGGGCAAAGATGTCCAGGATAAGCTGGGTGCGGTCAATGACCCGCGCGTTGACTTCTTTTTCAATATTGCGCTGCTGGGAAGGAGAAAGCTCGTGATCGATGAGTACCAGGTCGGCATCGACGGAAGCAACAGCGCCGGAAATTTCCTGCAGCTTGCCTTTGCCGATGAGCGTGGCAGGATCAGGACGGTCGCGATGCTGGATGAATTCGCCGGCAATCTCCGCACCGGCGGAAGCCACCAGCTCGCGGAACTCGGCAAGCGATTCTTCCACGCCGACGCGGGAGACACTTTTCCCTTCCGCGCGGTCAGACGCTACGTTGCGCGCAAGCACGGCGCTGGGCGGCACGTTCAAGTCACGGTCAGAACGGGAGCGGTAACGGAACTCCAGAGCTACAAGAAACGCCCGCTCCGGACCGTCACGACCAGTCTTGATCCCGGCCGACGGTTGAAAACGGCGGGAACGCTGCCCAGGAATAAATTAGCCCTCCGACTTGCCGGTACCGCTGTCGCCTTCCGCCGCGGAGCCGTGCGAACGGCTATCAAAATGGCTGCCTTTGGCCATGACCACGGTTGAGATGGCGTGTTTGAAAATGAGTTGTTCCTGATTGTTGGTTTCAAGGACGACTGAATATTTGTCAAAGGACCGGATACGGCCTGTCAGTTTCACCCCGCTCAGCAGGTAAATGGTGATCTGACTTTTGTCCTTGCGCGCGGTATTCAGAAACGAGTCCTGTATGTTTTGTGCCGGCTTATTCTCCATCTGCCGATCTCTCTCCTGTGCTTGCATAGGGACGCGGAAGAAGCCTTGGTGGGCCCTTTCACAGCCATTGTAGCTTTTCAGGGCGTTCCGGGCAAAAATGCCCATGGATCGGTCATTGGCCGCCGCAATGCTAGAATTTTATGAACCGGATTTCCTTACGATGAAAAGCGCAGGCCACAAAACGGCAGCGGATGTCCCCATGCTGGACCTCTCGCGCCAGTACGCCGGGATTCGCAATGAGATCCTGGCCGCCGTTGCCCGTGTCTGTGACTCTCAGCACTATATTCTGGGCGAAGAAGTAGCCGCCTTTGAGCGCGAATTTGCCGCTCTGTGCGCCACCGCGGATTGCGTCGGCTGCGCTTCCGGCACAGACGCTCTCTGGCTCGCCCTGGCGGCTGCCGGCATTGGCCCGGGCGACTGCGTCATTACCACGCCCTTTAGTTTCTTTGCCACCGCAAGTTCTATTCTGCGCGCGGGCGCTAAGCCGGTTTTTGCCGACGTCGATCCGGGAACGCTCAACCTTGATCCTGCAAGCGTGGAAGAGCGGTTGAAGCACTCACCCAGAGGGATGCGCGCGGTTATGCCGGTACATCTCTACGGCCAGTGCGCGGATATGGATGCGTTTAGCGAGATCGGCGCCGAGTTCAACGTGCATGTGGTGGAAGATGCGGCGCAGGCCGTGGGCGCAACCTGGAATGGCAAACGTGCTGGATCGCTAAGCCTTGCCGCCGCGTTCAGCTTTTACCCCACAAAAAATCTCAGCGCGTTCGGCGACGCAGGCGCCGTTACCACGAGTGACGCAAAGCTGGCTGAGCGCATGCGCTCTCTGCGCAATCATGGCGGCAAACAACGTTACTATCATGATGAAGTTGGCGCCAACAGCCGGCTTGATTCCATCCAGGCGGCAGTGCTGCGCGTGAAGATGCCGCATCTGGCCAAGTGGAATGAAGCGCGGCGTGAACGCGCTAGGACCTATGGTCGCCTGCTCAGCAGCGCCGGCCTGACAAAAACAGGCGCGGACTCGATAGCGCCGGTTGTCCTGCTAAAAACTTTGCCCGGCGCGCACCACATCTATCATCAATATGTGATTCGCGTGCGTGATCGCGACAAGCTGCGTACATTCCTGAGCGAGCGCGGCATAGGCTCAGAGATTTACTATCCCATTCCGCTGCATTTGCAGAAATGCTTCGCTTACCTTGGCTATGCTCCGGGCGATCTGCCGGAAGCTGAGCGCGCCGCGCTTGACGTGCTGGCTTTGCCTATCTTCCCTGAACTTGAGGAAGACGAGCAGCGGCACGTAGTGGAGTCTATCGCGGCATTTTATTCGTGATCGACCGAGAGCCGGGAAATGGCAAAGCTGAAAGTGAGCCTCATTTCTGAGATACCGCAACGGGAAAACAGTGAGGGTGTCAGGGCATTATACAGCCGCTGACAGAATGCACGGCTGCATGCGAGTGAGAACAGCTCGATAAGAAGCTGCAGCGCTCCGCAAACGCGACTGCTCATCTGACCCATTCATGGCATTGGCCGCCATCAGGCAATAAGCCAGCCGAAAAACTGCATAGGCTTTGATGAAGCCATCAATCTTGGCGCTGGCATCGTCTCCGCTGGCGCGGTAATAATGATTCAGGAACTCCGTCGTCTGCTCATCATTCATTTGCCACTCGACAATTGCGCCAGCCAGGTCCCATGCGATATCCGCTGGCCCGGGAAAGAAATGGTCGTCGCCGTGGCTGCCGGAATCGGTCTTGAACAACTCGCCATCTTTGCTCAACAGCCATTCGTGTGGCTGCATTCGTCCGTCGGCAATTACAGGATGCTCCAAACGAAGTTCAATCGGCAGTTCCAATCCAAGTTCCCGCAGATTGTGATCCGCCATTTGTTGCAGAGCGGCAAGATTGGATAATTCAACAGCGAATACACGGTGGCGAAAAGCGCAGTAGTCAGCAAGCTGCGTCAATACCTCAGCTGAAAGATCCCTCGGAGACAAAGGCCGGCCTTCAATCAGCGGATAAGAAATAAATCCGTCACTCTCTTCGCGCGGTATCAGACCGAATCCGGCGGCGGCAACTTTTCGTTCGCGTTCCAGTACCACGTCACCGTAATGACCCAAACCGGCAAACTTGAAAACCCTCCGTTCGCCATGCCCGCTCGACGACAAATACTTGAGCCGCTCAAAGCTCGCCCATGAAGCCGGCCATTCGGACTCGCTGGGGTAAAGGCGACTCCGCCACTGAGCACCCCCGATGAACTCTTCTGCTTCGCTGGGCCGACGCGCCTCTCCTCCAACCGGTATGCAGCGAAATCGCTGCCAACGGCGCGCCGCATTTTCAGCACAGAGAGCACTCAGGTTCGGCGCATGGCCGCTAACCAATGTGATCTTTTCTGCTGGCGCTCCAGCGCGCTCCAGCGCTTCTGCAACCGCCAGAAATGACGATCCGCTTAGCCCTGGCCCTTCATCCACAACGGCGAAACTCGCGGCGCAGGATACTGCCCTGCTCACGGCGGCCATCTGCTTCGGCGTGAAGTCGGCGGTGCGATTGTACGGAAGCCCCTGCGGACGTACTGTAATTCTTTCCGCCGCAGTTCCGTGAACGCGCACCGCAGCAGAGGCAACAGCGCTCAGCGTTGTGCCAATGCTCCTGATTCCGACTATCAGCAAGCGGTCGCACGCAGCAATCTGTCGCATGACATCCGCGTAAGCCAGTGGATGAAGTGCGTAGTATGCGAAACCTTCAGGAGTGGAGATGCTGAGTTGCTCAAATGCGGGAAGAGCCCGCGCCGCATTGAGCAACGATTGAGGATGATGGTTTTTATAATCGGAGTTAAACGACGGCGTAGTACCGCTGCTTGCCACGAGCGCGTCGGCAATCTGCTCGGTGAGCCGTTCGCAAGAGTTCACGGCTTCGGGATAAGCATCGGCAACGCCGCACTCAAGCTCGCCCGCCCGCAGCAGAGCGCCCAACAAGTCGCGCTGTGAAAAACGGCTGCACACCTGCTCCAGTTGTGCAGTGAGTGCCGCCTTCAACTCTTTCCCGCTCGCGCATCGCCGGTCTCCACGGAAGACCAGCAGATTCAAACCGCTCATGCGTACTCGTCAGGCTACTTTCTTGGCCGTTCTGCGTACGGCGCGCGGCGACCGCGCCACATCGCCTTCTTTATCCACGAAGTAAAGAAACTGGTTGTCCCGCTGAATTGCGTTCGGAACCAGCACCTCGGTTTCACCTTCGCCAGATTTCGACTTGCGGCTCACGTTCCCGCTGCCATCAACAAAGTACAGATACTTCTTATAGTCGCGTTCCAGATGAAGTTCTTTGACCTTTTCTGCCATACCTTCTTTGAGGACAAATAAAGCTCTCTGGATGCCACGGCCTTAGCGATTAGATTTTCCTTTGCTGCTGGCCCGGGTTCCCTTGCGATGCCGCGGGGCGGGTGGCTCTTCTCCGGGCGCAAGTACTCGATGTACCAGCGGCGGATTGAATTTGTAAGTACGTTCGTGGACGGTGCCGTCATCGTCCTTTACCCGCAGCACAAAAGTGCGCAAATTGCCTTCTTTTTCAAATTCCTGCCGCCCCAGCGTCACCGGCAACACGCCAGCTAGTTCCCGCTCTCGATATGCGGTTTCATAGCGATGCTTGCGCGCATTCCAGGTAAAGACCCGAGCCTGGCTGTAGTCGTACGGCAATCCTTCTTTTTCAGTGAACAGTACCAGGTACTCTGGGACCTTTTTGTCTCCATCCTGAACTTCATCCAACTGATAAGCAGCCACAATGCGCTGTCCTTCAGAATATTGCGCAATCTCCTCCGGCACTTGCAGGTAAAGCGTTCTGCCCAGCACCCAACCCACGCGCATCTGCGCATCGCGCACCAGCCACCAGTCCTCGCGAACTGCCGGCGGGCCCGCGTTATCGCTCTTTACTTTGTCCTCATCCGGGGCGTCGTCGGCATCTTTCTGGTTCTCTTCCTTCAGTTGCAGCGGCGGAGCATTGCGGTCCACCGCCTGGCGCTGCAGCATATCCACGTTTTGTTTCTCATTCAGCAAATAAAGGTAGGCGGTCTTTCTTCCCGGCAGCACATGAACCTTGACTTGTTCTTCCGTGGTGGCCGTGGCCTGCGCCGGTGCGGTCTTAAAGTGCTCTGCCAGACGCTCAAACTCGTCGAATGTCTGCTGGTCGGCCAGATAGCGCTCCTGCACCCAGCCTTCTTCGCCGCGTGGTGAACGCACTCGAACAAAGCGCTTGCTCTGCATCCGCTCCAGGACCTGCAACCGCTCTCCGTTATGCACCACGCCAGTCTTGTTGTAGAAAGTTGCAACGTGGTCACGCAGTCCGGCTTCAGTCACGGCCACATAGGCGTATTCTCCTCGGTCGGACACGCTGCCCCTGCCGCTGCATCCCGCCAACAGCCAAAGACCCGCGACCAGCAACACTGCCGCAAGATTGATTCGCTTATGAATTTGGGTCAGCCCTGTGATCAAAATCGTCCCATCGCCTTACCGACAAATATAGCAGCCTGCCGCCATGCAAGACAGGCCCGACCCGGCTGACGATTACCTCCTCGGCATTTATTTCTCCGCGGGTGCTCCCTGTTGGGCAAAGATCAGGTAATGTCCCACAGGATCTTTAATTCCGAATTCCTTTGCCTGGTAAAAAGTGGTGCGCATCGGCATTACGATTTCCGCTCCTTTGATTGCCGACATCGCCGCGTCAATGTCGGCTACTTCGATGTACAAAAAGCTCGGTCCCTTGCGCACTGCCGCTCCGGTGGCGGCATTGTCTTTATCCACGCTGGCAAAGCTCTGGTACATGAGTTCCAGCCCGTTTTTCTCCAGGATGACAAACCCAATCTTGTTTCCTTCCGGCACTTCTACCGTCTTTCGAAAGCCAACTTTTTCAGTCCAGAACTGGATACTGGGTTCAAGTTCCTCGGCAAACAGGATGGGCGTAATTTTCTTTACTTCTGCGGGCTTCATGTTTTTCTCCAAAGTTGAAGTTGCAAAGACCGGAACCAACGCAATGGTCAGTAGCGCCAGACCCAAAACTTGTAATCGCATTTTCGATTTTTTCCTTGCATATTTTACTAGTCTAATTTAGACTACTATAAAATATGGCATTCGCCTCACTGATGTCAAGTAGGAGTTTTTATGCCCGTTCAACCACGTCGTTTACAGGATTTAATTTCCGTAGGGCCAGCCATGCTCCGCGATTTTGAGTTTCTCGGCATCCACAGCGTGAAACAGCTTGCGCGCCAAAATCCAGCAAGGCTCTATCTAAGACTCTGTCGCGCCACCGGCCAGCGCATCGATATCTGCTGCCAGGATGTCTTCTCCGCGGCTGTGGCACAGGCGCGCAATCTGCTTCTGCCCGCCGAACAGTGCCAGTGGTGGTACTGGAGCCACCAGCGAAAGGCCGGCCATGTTCACAAATAAGAAGCTCACCGCTAAGAAGCCAGCAGCAGTCAAAAAGCGCGCCGCCAAAAAAGCCGGGCTGACCGTGCCAGACCTCGTTCTCCTGAGCCTTTTGGCGGAGGAGCCAATGCACGGCTACCAGGCCAATATGGAATTGGAGCGCCGACAGGTACAGGACTGGGCCGGCGTTTCTCGTCCGCAGGTTTATTACTCGCTGGAAAAGCTGGCGCGTTTTGGGCTGACTAAAGAAACCGGCGATCCCGATCCCGCGTTGGGTCCCGAGCGTCGCATCTTTTCCACCACGGCCAAAGGCCGGACGGCCCTAGCTGCCGCCTTGGAACGCGAAGACTGGGCTGACCAGCGCGATCGCCCGCCGTTTCTCACATGGATGGCTCTTTCCTGGCAGGCTTCGCCAGCGACGGTCCGCAATCAACTTCAGCGTCGGGAGAAATTCCTTGAAGCCGAGCTTGAGCGCGAACAGGCCACGCTACGCATAGTTGAAAAGGAAGTGGGTCACGGTTTTCATGAAGCCGTCTGGATGATCAAACTGGTGATCGAGCAATTCCGTACTGAGTTGAACTGGCTGCGCCAGGTTGCGCTTGAGCTTCACCGACGATCGGCAGCAAAGAGTCCGCCCGCGCGAACAAAGACGATCCCATCAAACGTGTGTCCTTAAACTTGCAAATTCTGCATGAACGTGCTCTTACCGTCAAGGCGACATCGCCAACATCCGTACCCGAAGAAATCCTGATCCTTTCCAGAAGCTTAATGTAACTATCAAGCGCATTTCCGCCGTGTCTGTTCCATATTCATAAAATATGCATACCAGGCAACGTAACTGAGAAAAAACTTGCAACATTTGAAGAACGCAAGTGCTAGATCATTGTTTGCTATAACATACGATTTCCTCTCGCGGAGTTGGGCCCGTGAGCGGCACGTAATTTTCTTTGTTTTTTGATTTTCGTAAAACCAGTAGATCACAAAGATGCCGCTCGTAATTTGCTTTTTAGGATGGCCTCACTCAAATTCCTATTTCAGCTTTCGAAAGTCACCTATCTGTGGAGGTACGCACGCATGAAGCTCCGAATCTTGATGTTCCTGCTGATCACTGCACCTTTTGTACATGGCTTCTGTCCCAAAAATGGGGACTGGATCTGTTTAAAAGGTGGTGTGGGACAAACCCATGAATCCATCACCAGAAATGCCGTAACGGCTATCGACAAAGACGTGTTCGGCAAAGACAAGCTTACAGCGTCGATGGAAAAAGCACTGCAGCAAATGATCGACAACAACGCTGCCGTGGACGAAAACCAGCACATTGCCTCGCTGCATGTGGACGGAGAATCCTTCGATGAGGTGCAAACGCGGCTCTCCAACGCTAAACAAACGCTGGAGCAAGCCATTGGCCGCGATGATGCCGAGCTCGCACGCTCAATCCTGGGAATATCGATGCATACCATCCAGGATTTTTACTCCCATAGCAATTGGGTAGAACTGGGCAATGGCGGTCCGAATCCTTCCCTTGGCCGCGGTGGTTCGATTGCTTTCGCGGGACCCTCTGATTCCACTTGCTTCAATTGTCTACCTAGCCTCCCACCCGCGATTTGCCTGGATTGCTCCATTAATCTTAAGACCAACCTGCTCACAAGCGGGTACTATAGCGGCGAGGACCACAAGAAGCCTTTCCTGGGCTTACTTTCAGGAAAATGCAGCCACGGCGGCCTTTCCGACAACAGCACCTTCATTCCTCCGAATGGAGGCATTAACAAAGACACAGTCCTGTGCATCGCTTCGCCCCACTTTTTTCTTCATTCCACGGCTGCGGACCTTGCTGTTCAGGCCACGAAACAATTTATTTTGGATATCAAGGGGGACATCACCGCCAAGCAATTTCGAGAGTTGATGGGAGTAGGCCCAACTTTGGCGATGGCCATAGATGACACGGGAAGCATGGGAGATATAATCGGCCAAGTCCAGGCCCAGGCAGCACAAATTGTCGATTCCCGGGTGGGTACCGATGATGAAGCCAGCAATTACGTTTTGGTCCCAATTAACGATCCTTTCGACGGCCCGGTACTGCAGGCTGATAATCCAGATGATTTCAAGGTTGACATCTTCTCATTGTTTGCCAGCGGCGGTGGCGACTGTCCGGAGTTGCAGAACGGTGGAACATTCCAGGCAGTTGATGCGTCGGAAGAGGGCGGGGACGTCTTCATGTTTACCGACGCCGATTCCAAGGACGGCAATCTGGCGGATGCGGTTGCAAACCTAGCCGCCACCAAAAATATCCAAATCTATCCTATGGTGTTTGGAAATTGCAGCGGTTTCTCGGCCATACTAGGGTCTTCGTTAATTGGCAGCGCCGCGTTCACCCCGGATCCAAGCTATGCGAAATGGGCCCAGGTTTCAGGCGGGCAACTGTTCGCTTTGCAGCGCTTTGAAGCCGGGAACGTGTCGCGGCTGGCGGCGGCCGTGGTGCATGCCAATGCAGCGCAATTACTCTCAACGGAAGATACATTGGCCGGAACCGCAAAGACTTATTCCGTCCCCATTGATTCAACTCTTTCCGAGATCACTTTTTCCGTGAGCGGCGCGACCGACGTGTCCGTAATCCGGCCCGACGGGAGCATCGTTCTGGTTACCGATCCGGACGTGACATTCATTGGTTTATCCAGCGGTGCCGTCTATACCATCGCCACTCCGGCAGTAGGGAATTGGGCGGTCGCGATCAATGGCAACGGCCTGTTCTCCACAAACATCTCCGGCGTAAGCACATTTGCCATACGGTCGGCACATTTTGTGGAAGTCCGCGGGAGAACAGACCACCTCGGGCTGTTCAACATTCCTGGTTTCCCGGTGTTTGGTGTCGATGATAACCTGCGCATCGATCTGAGTGATGCGCCCGCCACCGCTAATTTCGCTCTGCGCAGCAAAGCGGGAAATGTGCTCCAGACATTTACCGTCACCCAGGATACGAATGCGCCCCAGTCATTCTTTGGCGCCGTTACCATCCCCAATAGCCCCTTTCTTGTGTACGTTACGGGAACGAATGTGGCGGGGGAAAATTATCAGCGGGTCCTTTCCGCAATGTTCAAGCCGCAAACGGTAAAGTTGGTACCGCCGCCCGGCGAAAACATCCCGCCCGGCAAGACTAGCTTCTATACCTTTGCCATTCAAAACTCAGGGCCCGGCGATACGTTCACCATTGCAGCCAAAGACAATCGCAGCTTTTTCAGCGGTCTCAGCGCCAGTTCTCTGAGCGTTCCTGCCAATGGAACAGCAACGTTCCAGTTAGCGCTGACAGTCCCCTTGGGCACGCCATTGGCTACGGTAGATAGCCTGACCGTGACCATAAGCGGCCTTGCCTCGGGAGGATCCAACTTTGCGGTCGTTCAAAGCACTGTGGAAAACGTAAATGCTCAGCCTCCGGATTGCAGTCTTGCAGTGCCCAGCGTGACAACTCTGTGGCCACCCAATAAGAGCTTTGTGCCGGTCTCAGTATTGGGCGTCACCGATCCTGAGGGGCAAAACGTCACCATCAACATCGACCGTATTCTTCAGGACGAACCTCTTGACGGCGTAGGACAAGGGAACGTATGCCCTGCGGCTTCCGGGATCAACACATCTATTGCTCAGCTGCTGTCTGACCGCAGCGGCACAGGAGATGGAAGGGTCTACCATGTACAATTCACGGCTACGAATGCCTCGGGATTGAGTTGCCAGAGCGAAGTCAAGGTAACAGTTCCGCACGATCAGGACAAAACAGCGGTGGATGGGGGCGCAACCTTCGACTCAACCGCATGTGCACCTCAGTAATAACGGCCACAAGAACAGGCTGGGACAGCCCAGCCTGTTCTTTAACTTAAAATAGCCATTTAAGACTGCTCTGCTGCTCGGGGAGAAACTCTACCGGAGAGCGATTTTCCGCTTGGAGAAAGCACATGCGCAAAGGACAAGTCGCAATTTTCGCAATAGTAACTTTTGTTCTGGCGGTACTGTTGTTCTCAATCGTCATGCCCGTCTTCAACCGAGTAAAAAGCGACAACATGTCCAAAGCATATTCCTTCCTGTTTATCCCCTTTGGCATACAACTTGTCTGGTTCGCCGCGGGGGCAATTTATTCTGCCCGCAGCAAGCATCGCGAAGTAGTCTTCGGGATTCTATGGGGCTTTGCCCTGGAGTTTGCCGCTTTAGTCGTATTGATCGTCGTCTCAGCTTCCGCGCATTATTGATGCTTTGTCTCTAAGCAACAAAACCTTCCGGTGCGCAAGTTTTGTATCGGGGCGCAATGCCCTGCCATGTCCGCCCAAATTCCAGTGCCTTTCACGCTATACTGCAACAGGAGGCGCGCATATTCCATCATGCTCAAGCTGCCAATCGTAATCGTATTGAGCTTGTTCCTGGGATCTTCCGGGCATGCCGGGGTTGATGAGCAAGAAGGAATGCAAATCCGCGGCGCCATGGAGTTCCTGGCCAGTGACGCTCTGCAAGGCCGCGGCAGCGGGACACAAGATGAATTGATCGCCGCCGTCTATCTGGCATCCGAGTTGCGCGAGATCGGCGTGGAGCCTGTGGACGGCGGCTATATCCAGGACGTCATCACTCAGCGGGTAGTGCGCGGCGCAACCATTCCCTGGCACACGCGCAACGTGATTGGCTGGCTTCAGGGACGCGAACCAAAATTGCGAAAACAGGTAATCTTGCTGACCGCACACTTCGATCATCTTGGCATCGGACCAGAGGTGGACCGGGACAACATTTATAACGGCGCCGACGACGACGCGTCAGGATGCGTGGCCGTTTTGCAACTGGCTCGGAAGCTTGCTGCAAAGCGTCCCAAACGCACCGTAATGTTCGTCTTCTTCGGCAGTGAAGAGACACTTGGCCAGGGCGCAGACTATTTCCTCACACATCCGCCCATACCGTTAGTCAATGTCGTCGCCAACCTGGAATTTGAGATGATCGGACGGCCCGATTCCGCAGTGCAACCAGGTGAACTGTGGCTTACAGGTTTTGAACGTAGCAATCTGGGGCCGGCACTGGCGAAACACGGTGCCAGATTAGTCCCTGATCCTCATCCAGAAAGGCATTTTTTTCAGCGCTCCGATAATTATGCCGTAGCGAAAAAAGGCATCGTAGCCCACACCGTTTCCAGCTATGGCCTGCACGCTGACTATCACCAACCTAGTGATGACGTCGCCCATATCAACTTCAACCACATGGAGCAGGCGATCCATTCAATGCTCGGTCCAGTAAAGTGGCTGGCAAATTCAGACTTCAAGCCGGCATGGGTGGAAGGGAGAAAGCCGTAAGCCCATCCTGAAGCAGAGCGAGGACTCCTCTTTGTGGCAATGCTTTCTGTAATCGCAGGGATATACTTTGGCAGTACGATTTTTAACTTCGTGCGGCTCGCCGAAATTATCGACATTTCCCGGCCAATTAACCTACGAAGCCGCGCTAATTCGGCTTCTCTTTCTTTTTCCCGCGCAGGATGCGCTCGTCGATGGGCTTGCGGCCTTTAAATCCTTCTTCCATGCCATGCCAGAACTCGATTTTCTCTTCTCCGTACTTCCAGCACAGCAGCACAATCTCATCGTCCACCGCGCAGGGGAAATCCAGCAGGCCAATGTCGAGGTCTTTTACCTGAACGCCGATGGCTTCAATTTCCGCCAGCGTGTCCTTGATGTCCTGAAAGGCTTTGTCGCGCTCGGCGCGCCGCCGCGCTACTGCCGGAATATCCACAAAAAGACCGCCGCTCAAGAGAATTCGGTGCTTCAGGTCCAGCAGCTCTTTTTCCACGGCCTCAATCACGCCCTTATCGTCCATGGCGCGCTTGATCAGTGACCGCAACACCGGCACCAGAGTCTGCGCCTCGTCCAGCGTGAAGGTTTTTTGTTTTGCCATAAATTTATCTTGCTCGACTGCGACTCACCGTATCTCCAACATCCTGTCCAGGGCCACGCGTGACCAGTATTTCACGTCGTCCGGGACCTGTATGCGGTTCACCACGTTGCCTTCCGTCAGGTTCTCCAGCGCCCAGCACAGGTGCTGCGGCGATATGCGAAACATGGTGGTGCAGAGGCATCCGGACTCATCCAGGGTAATCACCATCTTACGCTCATGGGCAAACTCTTTGCCCATGCGATTGACCAGATGGATTTCCGTCCCCACGGCAAACTTGCTGCCCGCAGGAGCGTCGGCAATCATCTTGATGAGGCTTTCAGTCGAACCAATGCCGTCAGCTTTTTGGCAGACCTCCCAACGGCATTCCGGATGAACAATCACCTTGATCCCCGGATGCAACGCTCGAACTCGGTCCACGTGTTCAGGCAAAAAGCGCTGGTGTACCGAGCAATGTCCCTTCCACAAAATCACTTTCGCCTTGCGCAACCGCGCCGGATCAACTCCGCCGCCAATCATGAATGGGTCCCAGACCACGCATTGCTCCAGCGGAATGCCCATGGCAAATGCCGTGTTGCGGCCCAGGTGCTGGTCAGGAAGAAAAAGTATTTTCTCGTTCCGCTCAAATGCCCACTTGAACGCCGCCGGCGCATTGGACGACGTGCATACCAGCCCGCCGCGCTCGCCGCAAAAAGCCTTGATCGCCGCCGTGGAGTTCATGTACGTCAGCGGCGTAATGCCGCGCCCCAATTCATTCGTCAGTCCTAGCGCAACAAGCTGTTCCCAGCAGCTTTCCACCTGGCCAATCTCCGCCATATCGGCCATGGAGCATCCCGCGTTGAGATCGGGCAGGATCACCTGCTGGCCCGCTTGCGCCAGCACGTCGGCGCTTTCCGCCATGAAATGGACGCCGCAGAAAACAATGTATTCCGCGCTGGTGCGCGCCGCTTCCTGCGCCAGTTTGTAGGAGTCGCCGCGAAAATCGGCAAAGCGGATCACTTCATCCCGCTGGTAATGGTGGCCCAGGACCACTGCGCGCGACCCAAGCTCGCGTCTGGCCGCGGCAATGCGCGCATCCATTGTGTTATCGGGGAGTACAAGGTAATTATCGAGCGAGCAACTGACGCCTCGCTCTTCCAAAGGAGCAATCGTAGTCGACATTTTTCCGCCTTCAGTCCCGAGGCTTAGCGCAACGGAACGGAGATGTTGAAAGCATCCACAGGCTCCAGCAGGTCCACTGCACTGTTGGGTGAGCCAATGCGAGCGCCGGATCGCGCGAGCAATTGGCGAGGGCGTAGCGGTTTACCGCGAAGCCCTCGAATAAACGGTGCCCGACCCGCGGGGTTGTTGAAGCCCGCAGTCTTACTACTTCTTTTGATGACTTCCAGCCCCGCTTCGACGCAGAATCTTGCCTGCGCCAACTGGCTGAAAAGTCACTATTCATTGTGCCATTGGAAGTGTCCAACGCGCAAATGACAGCGTCCCACAGAGATCGTGGGACGCCCGAGACTTCGATGTCACGTCGACTCTGGATTTACTTCTTCGGCGCCTTGGCGGGCTCTGCCTTCGCTGGTTTGGCAGCATGGGCCGTTTTGCCTTTCAACTCGGTCACGATTACTTCCATGTCCTTGTCGCCGGTATTTTCCGGCAAATGGGTGCCAGCCGCGCTGTATTGTGCATCGCCCGCCTTCACCACGAAGTCCTGCTTTTTCCCGTCGGGGAAAGTGAACGTTCCCTTGGCATCAGTAAGGAAAACCGCAACCGTGTTGGGATGGCTGTGCATCACCGACTTTTCATGCGGGCCGTAGTGCACTTTCAGAATCCGGACCTGGTCGTTCTCGGTGACAACTGAATAGTGTTTGGGATCAACTTTGACCGCGTCCTGGGCCCAAAGGATCGTGGCGCTGCATAAACACACCGCAGCAACGTAAAGAGCAAGTCTTGCTCGCATATTTTTTCTCCTATACCGAGTTTCCGATTGCGTTCTGTGGCAGCAACCCTACTCTGGCAGAGTACTGAAGTCAATTTGGCCTGATTGGACCATCTTTGCTTCGCAACCTCTTTCCTCTGTTACCCTGAATGCGCCTATGCGCCTTCAAAAAAGCTTGTTTCTAATAGTCGTAATAGCAGTTTCTGCCTTCGCCCAAAACCCCAAACCGGTGGCTGACCGGCTCGCCGCACAGAACGCTCTCTTTGAAGAGCAATATGAGTCTGATCTCCGCAACTCGCCTGAGCGGGCAACCGCCTTTGGCGACTATCGCTACAATGACAAGCTCTCTGACCACTCGCTCGCGGCAATAGCCCAACGGCACAAGACCGACGAAGATTTTCTAAAACGCCTTCAGGCCATTCCAACCGCCGGCTTTTCTGGCCAGGACCAGCTCTCTCACGATCTTCTTGTTCGCGTGCTCCAACAGCGCATCGCCGACTTCGACCTCAAAGAGTACGAGATGCCAATCAATCAACAGGGCGGCATCCATACCGGACTCGCGGACCTTCCTCTTTCCGTGCCTTTCGACTCGGTCAAGCATTATGAAGACTACATCGCGCGCCTGCACCAGGTACCGCGCGTCTTCAGCCAAACCACTGAAGTCCTTCGCGCCGGCATGAAAGACAAACTGATGCCCGTCCGTTTCCTTCTTGAGAAAGTCCCAGTGCAGTGCCAGGGCGTCATCGACGCTGATCCTTTTCTTCTTCCGACCAAGAAATACCCTGCGACCATCTCCGCCGAAGACCAGAAGCGCCTGACGCAGCAAATTACGGATGCCGTCAACAAAGACGTTATTCCTTCCTACAAGAGCTTCGCGACATTCATCAGCAAGGAATATGCGCCACAGGGACGCACCGCGCTTGCCATCACGTCGCTTCCAGACGGCAAAAAGCGCTACCAGAATGACATCTATGGCCGCACCACCACGCATATGACTGCGGACGAGATACACCAGCTTGGCCTTCGCGAAATCGAACGTATTCAGGGTGAGATGCTGGCAATCGCCAAAAAGGCAGGCTTCGCTGACCTTGCTGCCTACCGAGCTTCGCTCAAGACCAATCCCAAATACATTCCCACCTCCGCGGAGCAAATTCTCGATGATTTCCGCCGCTACATTGCCCAGATGGAGCCCAAACTTCCAGGGCTTTTCAATCTCCTGCCCAAATCGCCGGTCACGGTTGAAGCCATACCTGCATTCCAGGCTGCCGCCGCAACCCACTATGTCACCGGGACTCCGGACGGCAAGAGACCCGGCCGCGTCGTTGTGGCCACATCCAACTTTGCTGACCGCTCGCTCATCAATGACGAAGCCATCGCCTACCATGAAGGCGTCCCCGGGCACCACATGCAGTTGTCCGTTCAGCAACAGCTTACTGGGCTGCCCAAGTTCCGCCTCCACAGTCTGGGTTTCAACGCTTATGTGGAAGGCTGGGCGCTCTACGCCGAGCAACTCGGCAAAGAGATCGGCTTCTATCAGGACCCGGCTTCCGACTATGGCCGCCTCTCCTCTGAACTTTTCCGCGCCGTGCGCCTAGTGGTCGATACCGGAATCCATTCGCAAGGATGGACGCGCGATCAGGTTGTGGATTTCATGCGCAAGTCCGGCGCTGTGGATGAGCCGACAATCCAATCTGAAACCGATCGCTACATTGCCTGGCCGGCGCAGGCGCTTAGCTATAAGCTCGGGCAGCTCAAGTTCCGCGAGTTGCGCGACCGCGCACAAAAAGCTTTGGGCGCCAAATTTGATATCCGCAGCTTTCACGATGAAATGCTGAATGGCGGGACCTTACCGCTCGATTTGCTCGACGCGCGCACGGATAAATGGATCGCGGAACAGAAATCAAAATAAGTAAGTTCTGGATTGATGGCGGCCGGATCGAAGAGATCGGCCGCCAGAGTTAAGGATCAGTATGCGGCCATCGGCTATCGCGCTATAACTCGCTATTGCGTTCAGTTATCGATGCTCAATTGCAGGAAGAAAGCTAACGCGCAGGCACACAAGCTGGAATACAGTCATCAGAACAAAGAGGAGTCCGGCGGTCAGAGGAGACAAAGAAGATTTAAAACGAAAGAAACTGCCGATTCCAGCAAGTGCTGCAATGCCAACGATAACCGTCATGACAATTTCAATGGGAGAGAAGTGGCCGCTGAGTACATGTGAAATGCCGAGTAAGTACGACCAGATGAGAGCCATCAACACAAACCAGACCAGAAACGGCGCAAGCGCCACCCAGCCCGCCGCTGGTGAGCGGCGAAACCCAAGTATCACGGCCATCCAAAGCGGAATCGTCTGCACAACATGACGCAACACGAGATTGCTGGCCAGCCCAACCCCGAGCACCAGGGCAGCAATAATAGTCAGGCAGCAGATTGCACAAACAATGGGCTGAGTGGGCCTTATACTCGTTGGCATTGGCCGTGTGGTCATGCAGAAAATATACAACAAGTGCGGAGTAGACCAGACTTAGCCTTCTGCTGTAAGCCTCCTCACAATCTCTTCCGCCACCGCATCCGCTCGTGCGGCGATCTGCTGCGGCGTCTGGTCCTGGATGGGATGCTCGACGTAAACGGCGTCAAAGCCCGCGCGTCCCAGCGCGCTGGCCTGCACCCGCGCAGGAGCCGTGAACTCAGTGGTGGCGACGGGCACCGCCGGAATCCCCAGATTTTCCAGGCCAATCGTGTCGTGCAAACTGCACGTTGTGCACGACCCTCAATCAGCCAGCCCTTCCACCACCGCGTCCATCCCGCGCAGTTGTTCGATGATCTGCGGCGGCGCATTCTTGGAGAACGTCGGCTTGCGTGTTCGCAGGATTTCCACTACGCCATACTTCGTGCGCAGGATTTCTTCCAGCCGATCCAAGAAAAGGCTGCCACCGGGTTTGCTGATATCGAGCAACCCGATCTTTTTGCCTCTTAGACTGGCCAGCCTTGCCGGTGGCTTGGCCGCCTTCGGCACGCTCTCATTCCCTGGATGAACAATCGTTACTGGCATGCATTCCTCCTATTTGTCTGGAATCGGATACGTCACCATCTGGCTGCCCGCCGGCCCCGTTGACCAACCGCCGATCACAGCGGAAAACTTCCCCGCCGTGCCCCCGGCAACGAATATGCTGATCGCCTCAGGTGACCGGAATTTCTGGTAGCACTTCTCCCCGCGCACCGTAATCTCTTTATAATTCGCCGCCAGCTGCGTGCCTTCCGCGCGCTCCGCCGGCAAATAATGGCGCACCGGAATCCCGGTGTTTTCGAACAAAAATTGCCGCGCCTGCTCCTTGGTAATGCCGTCGCGATGGATGGTCTTCACATGCTCTGGGCACAGAATCACAATCGCCTCGGGCATCAGGCATGTGCGATAGCTCCATACCGTAGCCAACGCGAATGAAATCGTCTCCAGCACGGTCTTGCCCGCCGGCGCGGTATGCTCGCTTACACCGCGCGGCGGTTCGGCGGCGAATAACGACACCGCGCTCTGTTCGCGCTAAAGGCCGCCCGTCACATGAAATGGTTCCCACGGATTCTCTTCTTCATTTTCGGCAATGCAGAAAGAGAACTTGCCCGGATTTCCCAGCGCGGACATGTCGATCCCATCCGGACGACCGCCACCGATATTCAGCAGGACCAACTGAAACGCACGTACCAACGAGCTGTTGGCGCGGGCCACATTGGAAAAAACATTCTGTTTTGACCAGAAGCCCAGTTCCCGCCGCACTGGGCCGTTGATCATTACCAGCGGCGCTGCAAAATGCGTCGTCGCCTGCACACCGTGAAGATTGAAACGCTCGTCGCATGCGGCGCGTACCAGCGGCAGCAGCACGCGCATCATCTCCGGAACGCATCCGGCCATCACCGCATTGGCCGCAATCTTCTCGACGGTCGCTTCACCATAAAATGGCGGCACGCGCGCAATCACCGTCTCGGGCGCGAGCCCAGAAGCTTTCACCATCGCCTCAACTTTTTCGATAGTCGGAGGAATTACCGGCAGCGCGTCGCCAAATTTCTGGCGGCAATACTCAAAAAGGTCTTCTTCATCGCGCAGCGTGATGCGCGAAGCCGGGTCGCCCGTGCGGCGCATTAACTTCGCACCGCTGTCGTGGGAATTTGTGCCCTGCATTTCCGGCTCCAAATGCCGCGAACTGCATCCCGGCTTCCACGCGGGAGCACCATCATCGGCTGGCGCAATCGGCGGCTGGCCCACGGCTGCGGCAAGTTCATTCAGGCCCTGTTTATCGAAGCCCGCCAGCGTCTGCTTCACCTGCCCGCTTTCATCGAGCAGATAAAACGTAGGGACATTTTGCGGATCGTACGCGCGCGAAATCTTCAGCCCTGAATCCAGCTTCACCGGATAAGAAATCTTCAACTGGCTCACAAACTCACGCGTCGATCTCTCATCATCCTGCGAAAGCCCAATCACCTGCACGGAATCTCTCTCAAGCGAATTCAGATAAGGCAGCGCAAGCTGGCAGGTGGGGCAGTCGGTTTCAAAAATAATCACGATGGCTTTCTTGCCGGACTGAAGTCCCGGAATGGGCGGCGCATTCTGCACTTGTTGCGTGAGACCGTGGGGCATGCAATAAAGATAAAAGCCTGCGCCCGGAGTTACAAGCCTGCCTTGGCGGGTTCGCTGTTTTTACCTCGCGATTTCGGATTCACGCTTCAAAGTTGCTGCCAATCTCGTCGAGCGGGGAAGGACATGGCCGATTTTTCCCATCCGGAAAACGATAGAATTTAATAGCCGCCCAAACTAGAATCGAGGAAGCGGGGTAAACTCTTCTATGTCAAACTGGAATAAGCCATTAACGCCAAAACAGCGTGAGAAAGACTGATCGCCAGGGGCCACGCGTCATTTATCTTAAGAGTGGGCATATTGCGATGGGCCCTCCCTGTGTTCCTACTGATGACAGCTTGGGATTACTTTGACGCTTTCCACGCGCATAAATCTTTTTACGCGATCATATCGGCCATTTCCCTGCGTCTGGCGATATGGCTCGGGGCTGGATGCCTATTCGGCGACTTCATGTGGCGCCATTCTCACAAGCAGCTTGATCGCCAGGGATGACGGTACGCAGCATCTCTACCCTTGCTTGCGATCTGCCATTAAACTAAGTTGATAGCCAGAGCTGGTGACCCCACAAAAAGGCGCTGTCTTTGTGTATCCTATCTGTCATGGAAAAAAAGCAGCCCCACGACGAATCGAAGAACCGGTTTGCTGAAGTGATACGGCAGTCACAGGAACGCCGCGCCGAGTTGAACAACAAGGCCAAGAAGAAGCAGATGGAAGATATTGAGCTTCCGCCCCGCGATGAAGAGATCGCGGATGCAAAGGAAGACGACGAACCTGCGATTTAGCTTTGCGGTGCTATTGCTTGCCTGATTGAATCTCTGGCGCAGCCATTCCCTCTGCGCCATTTCCAAGCGGTCCTGCCTAGTATTTCGGCATCTTCGGATCAATGCGGTCTGACCACGCAAGAATGCCGCCCGCCAGGTTCTTCGCTTTGAATCCGGCATGTTGCAGGAAGCCGACGGCCCGCGCGCTGCGGGCGCCTGAACGGCAATGGACAACCATCTCTTTGCTGGGGTCGAGCTCATGCACGCGGCGGGGAAGATCGTTCAACGGAATCAGAACGCCATTCAGGTTGCAGATCTGGTACTCGTGCGGCTCGCGCACATCCAGCAGGACAAAGTCTTCCTTTGCGTCAAGACGCTGCTTTAATTCTTCCACGCTGATTTCAGGTACGCCGTTGCTCACTGGTTTCTCTTGACCTCGCAGTCCGCAGAACTCTTCGTAATCAATGAGTTTAGTCACAGTGGGATTATTTCCGCAAACCACGCAATCAGGATTTTTGCGCAGCTTAAGTTCGCGAAACTTCATGCCCATGGCATCCACCAGCAACAGCCGTCCAATCAGCGGCTGGCCCGCGCCCAGAATCAGCTTGATGGCTTCCGTTGCCTGAATCAGTCCGACCAAGCCGGGAAGGATGCCAAGCACTCCCCCTTCCGCGCAGGAAGGGACGAGCCCCGGCGGCGGCGGCTCAGGATACAGGCAGCGATAGCAAGGCCCGTCTTTGGTGGCAAAAACGCTGGCCTGGCCTTCAAACCGGAAGATTGAGCCGTAAACGTTTGGCTTGCCGGTAAATACGCAGGCGTCATTCACCAGAAAGCGCGTGGGAAAATTGTCCGTCCCGTCCACAATGATGTCAAAGCCGGAAAAGATTTCCAGCGCGTTCTGGCTGGTCAGGCGGGTCTCAAAGGTCTTTACGTTGACGTAAGGATTGATGGCCGCGATCTTCTCCTTGGCCGACTCCAGCTTAGGACGGCCAACATCGCTGGTGAAATGGATCACCTGGCGCTGCAGGTTGGTGAAATCGACAACGTCAAAATCCACCAGCCCAAGCGTACCGACGCCAGCGGCGGAAAGATACAGCGCCAGCGGCGATCCCAGCCCGCCTGTCCCGATGCAAAGCACACGCGCGGCCTTGAGCTTCTGCTGGCCTTCCATCCCCACTTCCGGCATGATCAGGTGCCGTGAATAGCGGAGAACTTCTTCATTGCTCAATGCGGGCGGCTCGTGCGGGGCAATTATAGTGGCCATGGAAACTTCCTTTCCGAAAGAAGAAAAATGAATAATGATGATCGAGCAGGGACTTCGGTAATTAGCGGGAGGCCCGCATGAAACATCGGGCCATGGCAGGCATTCGGCGCTGCGGCAATGATGCGTGGGAAACCATCGACTTATTATATGTCACGTAGCGTAGACCGGCGAACGCTGGTTGGCCACAATCTCAATGCTTTCTCCCTGGAAAACCTTCTTGTCCTCAGATCCCACAAGCACAAAGGAAGCCGTGGACGTAGGTGTTCCGTGTTCCACGCTGGTAATCACATAAGAACAATCAAACCAGTGGGCTTCCGCCAGGTCAGTGGACGAATAATTGGGTGAATGGTCCGGGTGCGAGTGATAAAACCCGATAATGCTTTCCCCGCGGCTTCGCGCCAGCTTCAGTGCGGCAATCACCTGTTCAGGATTGATGCTGTAACGGTCCGCCGGCGAATCCACCCGCATGTTTTCACAGGTAAGAGTCAATGTGACCTGCCGGTGCCCTTCCACCACATTGCCCAGCAGAATGCCACAGCACTCATGGGGATAGCTGCGTTTGGCTTCCCAACGGATTAGATCGTAGTCAGCCTTGCTGATCTTTAACATCGGACTTCTCCTGGGAAGTGGCGGCTTCACCAGTTCATCCGGCCAGGACGATCCAATAAAAACTTCTCCGATCAAAAATGCAAGGACGAAGGGGCACTATGTTAGATGATCCAGAATGGAATTGCAGCACCTTTGCACCATTTTTTGTCATTTTTTCTGGCTAATCGCTTAATTTTGCACTGTAATCTGTGCAAGTTCAGATAATTTCTTAGATTTTTCTAAAATGTCATCCCCGATTGCGCTTCTAACTTCTGCTGATTTATCGAACGGACGATGTCCTCTCTTCGTTGACAGTCGACAGTTGACAGTCGACAAAGGAGTCGCGCCTACGGAAGCAACGCGTTTTCATGGCCATTTAAGCCGCCGATATAACTCTGTGAGTTGGCCATTTCTGCTGGTTTTGGTGGCGCTAGCGGCGTCTTACGTACCCGCCGAAACCCGCCCGCCGGGCAGAAAAGTCGATCCGTTTGCGCAGTACCCTTAATGACCTAATCCACCAGTGATCTG
The DNA here is from genome assembly GCA_027307045.1 of Acidobacteriaceae bacterium. Classification (GTDB taxonomy): domain Bacteria; phylum Acidobacteriota; class Terriglobia; order Terriglobales; family Acidobacteriaceae; genus Angelobacter. Next base: position 18,540 of record DAHUXR010000036.1, on the reverse strand, counting down.
GCAGCCTAGATTCGCTGCTTGTTATGATGGCGCTCTATGAGTTCATCGACCAAGCAAGGCCGGACCGGCGGCCCCGCGAAATCCCATGCGCAAAAGAAGATAGCCGTGCTCGGTTGCGGCAAGATGGGAACCATCCTGCTGGAGTCATTTCTTGAACGCAAGCTGATCACGCCACAGGAAGCCATCGCCACGGTACAGCATGGCGAGCGCAGCCAGGAGCTGTCACGCGAACTCAGCGGCGTTCCCGTGGGCACAGACAACCGCGCCGCCGTCGCAGACGCGGAGATTGTTTTGCTATGCGTGAAGCCCCAGGTGCTGGGCCAGTTGCTGGAAGAAATAGCGCCGGCGCTGGGTCCGACTACCCTCGTAATCTCCATTGCCGCGTCGACTACAACAAGTTTTATCCAGCAAAAATTGGGCAAGAATATTCCGGTAGTCCGGGCCATGCCCAATACGCCTGCGATGGTGGGTGCCGCGATGACGGCGGTCTGTGCCGGCCCGGCGGCCACCGCGCAGCACGTAGAAACTGCCAAGCATTTGTTTGAGAGCGTCGGACGCGCGTTAATCGTTGACGAGAAACATATGGACGCCATCACGGCGCTTTCCGCCAGCGGCCCGGCGTTCGTGTTTGTGATTCTGGAATCGCTGGCCGAAGCCGGAGTAAAAGTCGGCTTGCCGCGCGAGATGGCCACCACGCTTGCCGCTCAGACTCTTTATGGTTCCGCCCAATTGGCGCTTGAAACCGGACATCACCCCGCTCTGCTGAAAGACGCCGTCACTACGCCTGCAGGCTGCACGATTGAAGGCCTGATGGAACTGGAAAAAGGCGGCCTGCGCGTGACCCTGATGAATGCCGTGATAAAGACCACGATCAGGGCAAGGGAGTTGATGACGAGCTGAAAACCAGTACTTTGTACTTAGTATTTGGTATTTGGTACTGAGACGCATTGATCGAATTTGCCAAATACTAATTACCAACTACTAAATACCTGCTTTTGCAATCAACCAGCAGCCTACGGGGATTGCTTCGTTCAGGCCGATAATGTACACTTTTTGCTGATGTTACTTTCTGTCTCCAACATGGCCATGTGCTGTTGCGCAATGGCTATGCGTGTGTTCACGCCGAGGCAGAAAGGTTCATAGCAAGTTTTTATTCAGCAATCATGAACCCGCTGCCTCAGGCAGCGGGTTTTTAGTTTTATGCCGAAAAGTTCTGCCGATAGCTGCGGAACTAATGACAGGAGCAAAAGATGAGCACGAACCTGCGTTACGAATTGCGATGTCGCGAATGCCAGACCCGGTGGGGCAACCAGCCGATTTCTTTCTGCCAGAACTGCTTTGCACCCCTGGAAGTGGCCTATGACTGGGACCGCATCGGCAAAGAAGTCAGCAAAGATAAAATCGCAGGCCGCGCCACCAACTTGTGGCGCTACAAAGAGCTGCTGCCTCTTCCGGACAACTATGACGGCTCCACGCCTGCCGGCTTCACGCCTCTGCTGAAAGCCGCCAAATTGGGCGAAACCGTTCGCAGCCGATCTTTATATCTGAAGAATGACGCCGTCTGCTTCCCCACGCTCAGCTTTAAAGATCGAGTGGTGGCCGTGGCGCTCACGCAGGCACGACACTTCGGCTTCGACGTGGTGAGTTGCTCTTCCACCGGCAACCTGGCCAATGCCGTGGCGGCGCAGGCAGCGCGCGCGGGCTTGAAAGCCTGCATCTTTATCCCCGCCGATCTTGAGCCGGCAAAAGTCCTGGGCACACAGGTCTATGGTGCGCAGATCGTCCGCATTGACGGCAATTACGATCACGTGAACCGGCTTTGCTCGCAGATTGCCGACAAGCATCGCTGGGGGTTCGTCAACGTCAATCTGCGGCCTTACTATGCTGAAGGATCGAAGACCGTGGGCTATGAAATCGCCGAGCAACTGGGCTGGCGGCTGCCTGATAATATCGTTGTCCCAATGGCGGGCGGATCGCTGATTACCAAGATCTACAAAGCCTTCAAAGAGCTGATCGACCTTGGATTTGTTGAAGAAAAACAGGTCAAGTTCTTCGGCGCTCAGGCCACCGGGTGCAGCCCCATCAGCGTAGCCGTAAAGTCGGGACGCAATGAGATTGAGCCGCAGAAGCCGCAGACCATCGCCCGCTCGCTTGCTATCGGCAACCCCGCCGATGGATTCTACGCCGCCAAAACGATTCTCGGCAGCGGCGGATGGGCGGAAGACGCCACCGATCCTGAGATCGTTGAAGGCATGACATTGCTGGCCGAATCCGAAGGCGTCTTCACCGAGACCGCCGGCGGAGTCACGGTGGCTGTGGCGCGTAAACTCTATGTTCAAGGGCGGATCCGTCCGGATGAGACGACCGTCCTCTGCATCACCGGCAATGGACTTAAAACCACGGACGCGCTTGCGGACAAATTCGATACTGTTGAGCCGATTCCGCCCAAGCTGGCCGCATTCGAACAATTTCTTGAAACCCAATTCAGCGGCGCGCGTGCCGCCGGCAAAGGAGCTGCCTAATGAGCGTGAAAGTTTCTATTCCCAGCGCCTTCCGCCGCCATACGGAGGGCGCGGACCATTGCGAGTGCGACGGCACCGACTTGGCTGGCTTACTGGATTCTTTAGGTAGCCGCTTCCCTGACCTCAAGCCACACCTGCGAGACGAACAGGGCAACGTTCGCCGCTTCCTGAACATTTACGTCAACGATGAAGACATTCGCTTCCTGGGCAAAGACTACAAATTCAAAGAGGGTGACGAAGTAACGCTGGTGCCGTCGATCGCCGGCGGTTAGTTTTTCATCCCGAACATAGCGAGGGAGCCCCATGGCTACCACGCCCTGTCAGATGGGCGACCTGGATTAACCCAGGGCTGGGTGAATCGGAAATCTGTCGTGGTGGTATGGATCTCTCGCTTCGCTCGAGACTTTGGAAAGCAAATCTCCGCCCCTCTGTTGTAGATGTTCAGCCGCTACCTCCCCCACAATCAGCATCGCAGGAGCGGGAATTCCCTTCACCGAAACCAGTTCACCCAGAGTCAGATAGCGCACTTCTTCATTGGCCCGTCCTGCGTTGGAAACTACTGCGCATGGGGTTGACGGCTCGTGTCCGGATTCCAATAGACCGTGCACAGTCCTGGAGTAGTCGGGGCCAGGCATATAGAGGGCGTAAGTGGAACGAGCGGGTTCCACGGTTTTGCTCAGCGATTCATTGCGAATATTATGCGCAGTGACTACCACTAAAGCGGATGCCGCACGGCGATCGGTCAATGTGATTTTGGCGGAAGCAGCGGCAGCGCTGGCGGCCGTAACGCCAGGGACAATTTCAAACTCAATTCCCGCTCTACGCAGCGCATCCAGTTCTTCACCCAGCCTGCCAAATACGGCGGGATCGCCGGACTTGAGCCGCACAATCGTCTGCGCCTGCGTTTCGCGCGCATGCCACACCATCAGAGCATTGATCTGCTCCTGGCTGCGGCCGCGGCTTCCGCAGCGCTTGCCCACGTTGATGACTTGCGCTGAGGCCGGGCAGAGATCAAGTATTTCCTGGGGCACCAGATCGTCGTGCAGCACGATCTGCGCTGCGCGCAGCACTGCGGCGGCGCGCAGAGTCAGTAGGTCGGCCGCACCGGGGCCGGCGCCCACAAGGTAAACTTTTCCGGACATAAATTAGGCAGTTTTCTTTTGGCTGATGAAACCGCCTTCGGTCCACTCTTCCACAGCGTCAACCAGGCGGTGCAGCAACTGATCGGCATTGCCGATCATATTGAGTCCCTCATGCTGATGCTCTTTCAACGCGTGCCTCAGTTTGGTTTCCAGCTCTGACTTTCTCAAGTGGTCCATGGTTCCCTCCGTGAATAGATTTATTTAGTAATTTTACCGGCTTGCAGTGGGCCAGCAACATTAATAATTCCTTACGGCGCTCTGTGCGAGGCAGGACCTGGCGCATCATGTCACGCATCCGACCCAGCCATGCAGTCCATGATTCATACTCTGGACCAAATTCATTTTCAAGCTTTTTACGCACATACTGGCTAAGCGCCGGACTATTCCCGTTTGTGGAAATTGCGATCTGGAACTCACCACGGCTGACAACCGCCGGCGCGTAAAAATCACAGTATCCCGGATCATCCACCGCATTTGCCAATGCACCGTTTTTTCGGGCTTCCTGATAAACCGCTCGGTTCGTCTCTTCTGAATCCGTGCAGGAAATCACCAGAAAATATCCCTGCGTCATGCCCGCTCGAAATTGAACGGCTTGATACTTGATATGGCCCTGGTGCGCCCAAAGGCGAATGCGCGGCGTAATCTGCGGCGAAACCACAGTGACGTCCGTGGCCGAGCGCAGCACGGCTTCTATCTTTTGCTCCGCGATTGGGCCGCCGCCAACAATCAGCACCTTGTGTCCCTCAAGCTTGAGAAAAATCGGATAAAGAGACATGGCTATCCTTCCACTCCATGCGGCACTCTACCGGGGGAGGGATCACGCAATACAGGCGCCAGGTCTTGACCAGCGAGAAACGTTCGCAGTGCCGCTTCCGAATGGCGCGCGAAAAACTCCCGTAAGTTTTCTCCGCCATGGCGCTCATCGAGATAGCTGCGCAGCAGACGCTCAATAGCATCCGGCACTTCGCTCGCCGCGCAACGATAACCAACCGGTCGTCCAAAACCGGCGTGCTCACCCACAGCGCCGCCCAGGCAAAAGTAATAAGCATCCTGAATGCGGCCGGCGATCTTGAGTTTCTTGCCTTCCAGCCCGATATCGGCAATGCGATGCTGGCCGCAGCTGTTCGGGCAGCCGGTCACATTGAGCTTCAATTGCTGATCAAACTCAGGGATGCGCTCTTCCAATTCTTCAACCAGCCAGCGGGTAAAGGTTTTGGTTTCCGTGATCGCCAGCTTGCAGAACTCGCTGCCGGTGCAGGCCACGGCGCCGCGCCAGAATGGTGAAGCCGTAACATGAAGTCCGGCGGTTTCCAGTCCAAGAGCTACAGCCGCGGTGCTTTCGCGCGGCACGTTCACAATCACCAGGTTCTGCGTGTTCGTAGTGCGAAGCTCGCCAGTCCCATAACGCTCAGCCAGATCGGCCGCCGCCCGCAGCTGCCGCGGATTGATGCGTCCCCGCAGCACTGCCGCGCCAACATAAAAAAGACCCGGCTGTCTCTGCCGGTGGACGCCAACATGGTCTCGGAATACATCGTCAGGTTGCTGCTCCAAGACTCCTGGCTCCAGCTTGTATCCAAGTTTGCGTTCCAGTTCCCGTAAAAATGATTCGGCTGTCCAGCCATGCTGCAGGAAGAGATATTTCAACCGGGCCCGCTCGCGATTCTCCCGCAGGCCATCGGCATCGCGAAATATCTCCGCCACAGCCTTGCTTACCGCGATAACCTGCTCCCATTGCACGAAAGCATTGAGTCGCACCGCCATGTGGGGCTCGGTGGAAAGGCCGCCGCCCACGCGAATCGAAAAACCAACTTCCCGCTTCCCGGCAACCTCGCGCACTGCCGGAGTAAAAGCCAGATCGTTGATTTCAGGATAAGAGCACCAATCCAGGCAGCCGCTAATGCTGATCTTAAATTTGCGCGGCAGGTTATAAAAATCGGGATTGTCGACAAGCAACTGCGTCACTTCATCGACTAATGGTGAAGCGTCGCAAACTTCATGCGCGTCCAAACCGGCGAGCGGACAGCCCGTAACATTGCGCGTCACGTCGCCGCAAGTCGCCATGGAGGTCAGGCCGCAATCAAACAGGGTTTGCAGCACATCGGGAAGATCTTTGATGGTGATCCAGTGCAGCTGTATGTTCTGCCGCACCGTAATATCGGCAATGCCGCCCGCATACTTTTCCGTGAGACCAGCAATGGCACGCAACTGCTTTGCATTCACAAAACCATTGGACAAACGAATGCGCAGCATGAAATACGGCATAGTACGGCCTTCACCTCCGACTCCGCCGACTACGCCCGCGCCATCTCCCTGCGTGTAAATACCCCACCAGCGGAAATAGGTCTTTATCCAGGCGTCCGGCACAGCCGACAAGCCCTGGCTGGCAAACTGCCGGATCTCTTCAAAGCACTCCCAGGGATTCTTCTCCAGTTTCAAGCGCTCCGCTCTCTGGGCCTTGGTTTCTTTCACGACCATGCCGGTTCCTGTGCTCATAGTTTCCGCAGGCTTTCTTAGCAAAAAGTTTAAAAATGTTCCCAAAGAGCAAAAGGCCCATCGCCTCTGGCGATGAGCCCTGTTTCCTAAGTTTAAAAGCGAATTAGGTAGCAGTTTCTCCGGCCAGAGACACGGTGGTCACCTTGCGACAACAAGTACACATGTCCTGGCGAATAACTGTCATGGAAAGAAAGTATACGTGAGTAAATTCAGGTGTCAAGATTTAACCTATGGGTTTCAACCGCCGACCCTAGAAACATCAGGCGTAAACACCGTTCCGAGCTTCAGATGAGTGCCAGAATGGGACTGATTCATTTCTTTTTTGAAACTCTTAGGTGTTAACCACCACTAAGATTTCTTGACTCTCGCCATAAATCCGGGCTATAGTGCCAATTCATGCGGGATCGCCAGAACATTTTCGCCGCGAGCATGTGTTTGACAACAACAAGCACACGCACACCTACGCGAAAATCCGGCGAGCCGTCAGCGTAACGAAGTAGCAATCATAGGTTCCTGACCCACTCGCCGAAAGCGAGTGGGTTTTGTCCTTTTACGCACTATTTATGCCAGTATGAGTCAACCACAGGACAATTCGGGATACGGTTGGCGGGCGGTGGTTCCGGCCACCTCCGCTAACCTGGGCTGCGCCTTTGATTGTGGCGGCCTGGCCCTGAGGCTCTACCTGAGAGCGCTATTCATTCCTTCCGCCGGCGCACAGTTGAGTCTGGAATATCAGGGAAAGACCCCTGAGCGCTTTCCCATGGCAAGTTCAAACCTGGTCCTGCACGCGCTGCGACTTGCGGCACAGCGGCTCGACGCGGCCCCGCCGGCCGGCCACGTGCTGGTGCAGAGTGATATCCCGATTAGCGTGGGGCTGGGCAGCAGTGCGGCTGCCGTAATTGCGGGCCTGCTGCTTGGGGTGCAACATAGCGGAAAGCAAGGTGCTCCGGAATTGATTTTGCGCTGGGCGGAGGAGATTGAAGGCCACATTGATAATGCCGCCGCCGCTTACCATGGCGGTCTTGTACTGGCGCTTTCCAACAATGTGGAGCGCGTGGTGGTGGCCAAAACCAACTTTCCGGAAAGCATCCGCCTGGTGATCGTTACGCCATCCATTACCGTGCCAACGCATCAGGCACGAGAAGTCCTGCCTAAAAAATATGACCGCGCTGACGTGCTGCACACACTGCAACGGACCTCTCTGCTGGCCGCGACCTGCTTCTCAGGAAATTTTGACCTCTTCCCGGAGTTGTTCCAGGACAAGCTGCATCAGCCGTACCGGCAGCAACTGGTGCCGGGCATGGAGCGGTGCCTGAACCTGCGTCTTCCCGGCTTGCTTGGGGTAGCGATCAGCGGATCAGGATCGTCAGTGATTGGCTTTACCACAGGCGACGAGATGCGAGTGGCCGAGGAGCTACAGAGAATCTTTGCCGGTGAAGGCGTACAGACAGAGGCAACGTTCACCCTGGCCGATAACAATGGCGCATGCGTTACGCGCGAACCTATACCGTTGATGGAAAGAATTGGAGCAGTGTTACAGAAGTTGGAGAAATCGTGATGCACGGAAAGCGCTTAATCGTAATGAAGTTTGGCGGCACCTCTGTAGGAAATGCCGAGAGGTTCCGCCAGTGCGCCACCATCGTTGGCAATGCCGCAAAGCATGACCGGATCGTGGTGGTGGTTTCCGCGATGGCCGGTGTGACTGACCTGATTTTCAAAACCATTGAAGCGGCCCGGCACGGCGACGCCTCTGCAACCCAGGCGCATCTACAAAAATTCGCGAGCGTGCATCGTGAACTCGCACTAAGTTTATTTGGAAATCAACGCCTGACCGCTGCGAATAACTACATCGCAGGGGTCATCGCGCAACTGCAAAATGCGTGCCATGCGCTGACTGCATTACGGTCAGACATCTCCGCACAGACGTCGGATTCGCTCGTTGCACTGGGAGAACGCATCTCCGCCTGGGCGCTGGCCGGTTATCTCCAGCAAATGGGAACCCAAGCTGAGTTTGTCCGCGCGGAAAACGTGATAGTAACGGACAGCAATTTTGGCAACGCGACGCCCGATATTGAAGCTACCCGCAATCAGTGCAAACAATCTCTGTTTCCTCTGCTCGAGCGCGGCATTGTGCCGGTGGTGGCCGGATATAGCGGCGCCGATTCGCAAGGCAAATCCACCACGCTGGGCCGTGGAGGCTCTGATTATTCCGCCACCATCATTGGGGCAGCCGCCGTCGCCGATGAAGTCTGGATCTGGACCGATGTGGATGGCGTGCTCACCGCCGATCCACGCATCTGTCCGGAGGCAGCCACGCTGCCGGAGATCAGCTTTGCAGAGGCGATCGAGCTGGCATATTACGGCGCGAAGGTGATCCATCCAAAAGCCGCCTATCCCGCCACGGAGGCGGGCTTCCCTGTCTGGATCAAGAATTCATTCCGCCCTGAAGTTGCCGGAACCAAGATCACGCATGACGCCAGACCGGCCAACTCACCGGTGAAGTCCGTGACTTCAGTAAAAGACGCAACGCTGATCTCGCTGTTCACGCGACGCGACGTTCATCCCGTGGAATTGTGGGGAAGGCTCTTTCTCCGCCTGGGGCAGGAACAGATCGAAGTCCTGTTTGCGACCCAGTCATCACCTGAGCATGCATTGGGGTTGGTGCTGCGCAAAGCCGACTCAGCGCGCGTGCTGCAATTGATCCAATCAATTTTCCGCATTGAGCTCGCACAAGGTGTGCTCCTTCCGCCGGAGGTCAACAACAAAATTGCCGTTGTCGCAGTTCTGGGCGAGTCGATGAAAGGCACCTGTGGAATCCTTGGCCGCGTTTTTTCCGCGGTGGCGCGGTGCGATGAAAGCGTAATTGCAGTAGCACAAGGAGCCAGCGAGTTGAGCATCTGCTTTGCTGTCTCGTCGGCGCACAGCGCGGAGGTAGTCCGTGCGGTGCACGATGAATTTTGCCAGCCGGCGGGAGCGAACATACCTGTGTGCCTGCGGCCCAGCGTTTCCATTGCGGGGGCGCAATGAGTACAGCGCCAATGCCGCCGCAAACCGCAACGCACGTTTTGCGGTGTGTCTACTGCGGCAAAGTGCAGGAAACCGCCGATCGAATGTTTCGCTGCACGCAATGCTCAGAGCTGCTGGAAGCGGTTTATCCGGAATGGGCATCGGCGCCGCCGGAGTTCGCGCTGCGATTGAAAGAAATCTGGCGAGAGCGGCGAGGATCCTCGCTGCCGGAAAATGCCAGCGGCGTTTGGCGCTTCCGCGAGTTGTTGCCCCGGGTCGAGCGCCAGCACATTGTTACCATGTGCGAAGGCAACACGCCTCTGGTCCCGCTCAAGAAAGCGGCGCGCGAGCTGCACCTGCCGAACCTTCTGGTGAAACATCAGGGCATGAATCCCACTGGATCATTTAAGGACACAGGAATTTCCGCGGCCATAACCATGGCCAAGGCTGAAGGATTTTCCTGGGTATGCTGTGCTTCCACAGGAAATACGTCCGCTTCTGTGGCCGCGTACGCCGCACGGGCGGAGATGAAGAGCATCGTGCTTTTGCCGGCCGGACAGGTTGCCGCCGGAAAGCTGGCGCAGGCCCTGGAATATGGCGCAAATGTTTTGCAGCTACGCACAGACTTTGATGGCTGTCTGAGAGTTCTGCACGAGGTGGTGCGCAAATTTTCCGCGTATCTTTTGAATTCGCTCAACCCTTACCGGCTGGAAGGGCAGAAAACGGTGGCGTTTGAATTAATGGAGCAGTTGGACTGGCAAGTCCCCGAGCATGTGATTGTTCCTGGAGGAAACCTGGGCAACAGTTCGGCATTGGGCAAGGGATTTATGGAGCTGCGCGATCTTGGCCTGATCCAGTCGCTGCCAAAAATTTCCATCATCCAGGCCGCAGGCGCCAATCCTCTGGTGCGAACCATGCGGGAAAACGGCGGCACAGAATTAATTCGCGTAACTCCTGAGACCAGGGCGACGGCCATCCGGATTGGCAATCCCGCTTCCTGGCGAAAAGCAGTGAACGTGCTGAAAAGCAGCGGCGGCGCGTGCGAGGAAGTCAGCGAGAAAGAGATTGCGCAGGCCAAGGCGGAGCTGGGCGCGGAAGGAATCGGCTGCGAACCGGCATCTGCAGCGACTCTGGCGGGGCTTAAAAAACTAGTAGCCGCAGGATTTGTGAAGTCCGCAGATAAGGTCGTACTGGTGCTTACCGGACACATGTTAAAGGACGTTGATTACATGAAGCAGCTGCCGGGACAAAGTCTGCTTGGTCCCATGGAAGCGGACGGTGACGCGGTGATCCGGACCCTGGAGCAAATTTATGCGCGGCATTGAAGACGCAATAGAAAAACAGAAAGCATCCCGACGCAACGCGGAGCAGGTCCGTGTCGGCATCATTGGCTATGGCACCGTAGGTCGCGCCACGGCTGAGATTCTTTCCAGCCATGCAGAAGAGATAAGCGTGAAAACCGGCGGCGTTTCTATTGTTGTGACTCGAATCTGCCGCCAGAAGCCGCGCGCCACGGAACTGGGCGTAAATGGAATCACTGTGGTTTCCGACTGGCGGCAGGTGGCCACCGCCGACGATGTTGACATCGTGGTTGAAGCGATTGGCGGAACGTCGGTTGCGCGTGACGTGGTCGGCACCAGCCTGGAAAACGGCAAGGCCGTAGTGACCGCGAATAAAGCTCTCATCGCATTGCATGGCGACGAGCTGTTTGCTCTGGCGCAGGAGAAAAATCTTCCAATAGGGATTGAAGCCACGGTCGCCGGCGGCGTGCCCGTGATCCGCGCGATCTCTGAGGCGCTGGCCGCAGACCGCATCCAGTCCGTTTACGGAATTGTGAATGGCACGTGCAATTACATTCTTACGCAGATGGAGGAACACGGCATTGAGTTTGCGCACGCTTTGGAGCAGGCGCAGGCCGCCGGCTATGCTGAAGCCGATTCCAGCCTGGATATCGACGGACTGGACGCCCGCGACAAAATCGCCATCCTGGCGCGGATCGCCTTTGGCCACTCTGTGCTCGCGTCGGAAATTCCAGTTACAGGGATTCGCAACATCACGTCCACTGATTTCCATTACGCGCACCGCTTGAACTCGACCATCCGCCTGGTGGCATCAGCAGAGCGAGCGGACGGAGGCGTACACATTGCGGTGCAACCCTGGCTGGAACCCCGCGACTCAATGCTGGCGAAGGCCGCCGGCGCAAACAACGCGATTTTTATTGCCGGTGAAAGCGTAGGCACGCAGATGCTGTACGGACGCGGCGCGGGCGGCAGCGCTACCGGCACCGCCGTGCTTTCCGATGTCCTACAGATTGCCCGCCAAATTGCCCGCGGCCAGACCGAGAGCAGCTTGTTGGCAGGGTTCGATTGCGCCGCGCCACTGCATCCGCTACCGCGGCCGAATCCGGTGAGCTGGTTCCTGCGCCTTACCGTGAATGATCAGCCGGGAATCCTTGCGCGAACCGCGGAAGCGATTGCGCGTGAAGGAATCAATATTGACTCTGTGATCCAGGAGCCCAACATGGCCAAAGACCGGCTCTCATTTGTGATTACGCTGGAGCCAACGCTGGAAACCACCGTGCAGCGGGCCGTGGAAGCGATCAATCTGTTTGAGTTTATGAAAGCGCCGGTGCTCCTGCTGCCGATGATTTCTTCAGCCGAAGAACACGTGTAAAGAGGAAAGACCGATACATCAGATCAGGCGACCGGAAGGCCCTTACCGCAGATTGCGCGGAGGGCCGCGGACCTGAACTCGAACATCTATCCAACCCCAACAAGAACGCCAAGGGATGCGGCTTCCATCTCTATATTGGGCGGCATTTGTTGGGTTGGACAAAGATCCTTTTGGAATCGCCGCTGCTCGTTGTCACGGAGCATAAAATCCTTTTTTGGCAGAAACGTGTAACGCTGGAAGGCCCCTGGGCGGCAGCAATTTGACTTGAATCTTATGCCATTTACCGTCATGCGGTTTTACCGTTGGCTTGTAAGCGAGAATGTATTCGTTACGCAAGGCCATGCTTATCTTTGTGGCCACATCAGGGAGATCGTTTAAATTGGATACGGTAAAACTTTTTCCGCCGGTGACCCGCGTGATCTCTGAGAGCAGCTCAGGCCCCATTTGTTCTTCGGGCGTGCTTACAACCGAATCAAACAAGCCCATGGCAAAAATCTGCACGTCGGCTTCCTGCACCATGGATTTAACTTCATTTTCCGTGTAGCGGCTGTGATTGTCACCCCCGTCCGAAATAATCAACACGGCCTTGCGTTTGTTGTGGGCGTCTTCCATGGTGGACAAGGCCAGGTAAACGGCATCCAGCAACGCGGTGCGGCCCTTTGGCTGAGTGAGCACGAGCCGGTCTTCAACGTTCTGAATTTTCCGGCTGAAGCCTGCGGTAAGTTGTGGCCGGTCAGAGAACGTAATCAGAAAAAACTCGTCTTGCGGATTCGCGGTCTTCAAGAATTCAGAGACCGCCTGGCGGGCCTGGCGGACCTTGTCATTCATGCTGCCGCTGACGTCAAATATGATTCCGACCGAAACCGGCGTATCGTCACTCCAGAGGGCCTGGACACTCTCCTTCACCTTGTCCTGATAGATTGCGAAATTGTCCTTTTCCAGGCCTGTAACCAGACGATCCATTGGATCAGTTACAGTAGCCGGCACCAGGATCAGGTCAGACTCTGCCCGAAAAGGTTTAACGTGGTTGACTGCCGTTCCATATGCAGGGTTGCCGCTCGATTGCACAGGGGGCGGAGTGATGTGTACGTCTACGTCCTGGCAGAAAGCTGCAGGCACCAGCACTGCACCGCCGGCGAGAATGAGCAAGAATACCCAGTTGACCGCGCTTTTCATACGGTTCCACCTTCCCTGTCACCGTACCCCCAAAAAGCACTTTGTCCACTAGCTACAGATGAGTGCTTTTGTTCCGGGGATTGCTCAATGGAATAGCGGAATCGGGTGCTCCGGCTGGTTGGCAAAGAAACGAGCCAGCTTCCGCAAGAGGACGGGGGCACGCGGCAATGGGCAAGATGAGAGACCTTTCCTTCTTTCTTTGTGACCAACAACAAACCCGCCTTTTTCAGGCGGGTTCCGTTCGATTGGGAATTTTTACGCGTTGGGTGGTTAAGAGAATCGCTCCCGGTCGCGTTCTTCAATACGGCGCATGGCCCCGAGCAAATGGTAATTCGCGCCTGCCCGAAGCTGCTCATGCTGGCGGTTAAGGTTCTGCATCATCAGCGGATCGAAAATGCCGACCGCTTCCAATGCTTCCATATTGCGATGGACGCGAGCAAACGATGCGTTGAGACGGTTGAGAAGATCATAGATGAGGGGTTTATGTGCGCTGCCAGAGTCTTTTGGTGCGCTGGTAAAATCGGTGTCAGCCATAGGTCGCCTTTCCAAAGAAGGTGATTTGTGGTCAGGGACCGCTCGTGCGCTAACACGGGCGCGTCCCGTCTTTTTTTGTGTAACTGATTTTGGGGAACGATGCAATGAGAAAGAGGTGGTGTCCTATTAGCGTGTTGCTTTCGCTTCTTGATTGCTTGCGTCTGAAATCAGCCCTATAACGCTTGGCATGGCTGATCCTGAATACCGCGAAGTAGTCCGGCTGCTAATCCTGCTCAACAGTTCTGTGAAGTTCATTGTCCTGCGTTTGGAAGCTCTGGCCGCTGAATTGGCCTCTGAGAAAATTCTGTCGCCCGACTACATCGGCAGACTCACCAAGGCCACTCAAGAAGTAGATAGATTCCTGAAAGACCGTGACGGAAAGTCTAAGCGGGAACGGACTCGCCAGCCGTTCCCTCTTTTTGCGTAACCGTGTAACCGTTTGAAACAGGCCAAATCGGGTTGACAGTCTCAGCGAAGAGCAAGAGTTATCACTTGATTCTTCCAGTACAAATGAGCCAGATCTACAAGAACACTGCACAGGGAACAACCTTTATATACAAGTGATTGGATCGAAAATGTTTTTTGATCTTTAAAATCATTGCGAAACGCATTTGTCTCTGTCGTTCCGGGGCCCACGCTTTCGCCTGCTTTTGGCGAATCGAGGGGTGCGCAGCCTCCTTGACCATCTGCGCAAAGGCATATGCAGCACGGATGTCATGTACCATCAACTGGAAGGTGACTTGATGAACATGCCATACACAACCGAACAGCTAGACGCCTTGATCGGCGCTTGCGTTGAATTCACCGATCTGCACGAGCCTTATTTCATGACGGGCAACATTGCGGGGCGCAGCGGAGTAAGCGTTGATATCGACGGAGTGAGAAGAATGATGGACTGGGTCTCCGAAATGGACAAAGGAATATTGGAGTACACGGGGATCGGTAAAGACAACGTACCTTACTTTCGCCTTGGGCACGATGCTAAGCAAATCACAACGCACGGAGGCTTCAAGAAGTACTTTCTACGCAGGAAAGCGATAGCGCGTCGTGAACAGGCGAGACTCTGGGCACCGGCATGCATTGCCCTTCTCGCACTCATTGTTTCTGTACTTGCTTGGCGAGTTCCCCAAGGCACCAGGAGAATCGACGAAGTCACGGCTCAGCTAAGGGCATTGCAGGCTGATCAACAGCAGATCAGGAGTAGAGTCGCGACGATTCAGTCAAGTCTTGACGCTGCGCTGTTGCAACCCACGCCAACCACGTCGAACAGGAAGTCACAACGACTGAAGTCGACCGATCACTGAAGGGAGACAGGTTCTGCCGCTCTGATTCACTATACGAGCATGTCGTCGGGTCGGGTGGCCCATGCTTTCGCCTGGCGGAGGGCGGGGCATCAAAGTTAGAGAACTACTCTGGGGTTCTGCGCTTGAGCTTGGGCAGAATTCCTATTTTTTCTCGCATGCGCGCTTTCCATTACCTCAGCGGCTGAAGCCGATTTCTTCAGCAGCTTTACCGCAGGACTGAAGTCCTGCTCCACCCCGTAATGGGATACATTTTGTTTTTGCAGGGGCTAAAGCCCGAGACATTTTGAGCGTTTACGGTACGGCTGAAAGCCGTGCCCTGACACTTGTCTCGCCAAAGAAAGCTTTTTCGCAATCTGCAAAATCTCGCGCCCTGATACGAACCAAATTTGATCTCCAACGTTCAGAGAAAAAGAAAAAAAATCTTTGGCCTTGCCAGCACATTCGTGTTATATTCGTGTTGAGATAATTTCATTGCACCCGGCCTTTGGGCCGGGTGTTCGTGTTTTTGGGCTACGACCCATCAGCCGATGGCAGATGGGTTGTGGGAATCGGGAGATCGCGCGTGATCGGAAAGGCAAACCATTAACCATGAAGGACACGAAGGCGCGCAAAGGAAAACGCTAACAGTTCTTTGTAAACGCGAGCGAGGGCAGCTCCACCCCATCGCGCGCAAAAACCGCGCGCTCTGGGACATCCCTGTGGTCGCTGAAATCGCGCGCAATCGGGAAATGGATGTAATCTCCGCAGGCGAGGGCGCCTGCGCTCCACAATCCAATTTGGGTTTTGGGATTGGGATTGGGATTGGGATTGGGTGACCCAAGCGTCACCCAAGGGTCTCGCAAGGGTCATGCAAGGGTCATGCAAGCGTCGAATGGGAGAAGTGCTTTGTTTGCAACAAAAGGCGGAAAAAGGCCGGGGGGAGGGAAGAAAGAAGATCGGTTGATCGGGAAATCGCAGGATCGATAGTTCGGGTCATCTGACGATGACGAATGGAAAGAGGGTCCACAGTCGGAAACAGAGAATCGCGAAGGAAAAAGGAGGAAGCAATGGCCAAAGCAGAAGAAGACGGTTACATGAATTACACGGACGAGGAATGGGAAATATATCGGCAGGCCAAGACCACCGAGGACTACACCGCCGTGGACAGAATGCGCGATGAGCGCGTACGGCGTGAACAGGAAGAAGAGCTGAAGGAACAATGGCCCTCAACCGAGGCGGCGCGGCTGTTTACGCAACTGGGAGAGACGTTTAAAGCATGCCAGAAGCTGCTGGAGCAAGATCCGGAGATAGAGGATGCGGCGAAGCTGGCGGACGGCGAGCGGCACGATGTGTTCACGATGCTGCGGGACAACCTGGAAAAGGCGAACCGTGCGCCGCGATGCGAGTATCCGAGAAGCGGCGGGAAACCCTGCAGGGCGCCGAAGGTGCGAGGGCAGAAGTATTGCTGCATGCACCTGGCGATGGAGGCGGCGCGTCCGACGAAGTTCAACCTGCCGGCGCTGGAGGACGCAAACTCAATCCAGGTGGCGCTTACCAAAACAGCGCAAGGCCTGGTGGATGGCACACTGGACGAAAAAGTGGCCACAAAGCTGGCCTACGTTCTACAAGTGGCGATGACCAACGTGGGAAACGTAGATTTTGAGCCGGACGAAGAGGAAGAACTGGAAGAAGAAATGGAAGAAGTGGAATAAAGCGCTGTAGGGGAAGATCGGGACATCGGGTCATCGGGTCATCGGATCCTCGGGACATCGAGTCATCGGGTCATCGGGACATAGGGACATCGGGAGAGTAACGAGCATTTATCATCTAAATATGACCACCAAAGCCGCCAGCCCATCCGCTCTTGCCCACCTTGCTTTCTGCCAGCAGCATGAGAGCGAAATGCTTTCACTGCTGCGGAAGATGGTGGAGATAGAATCTCCCAGCGACGACAAGGCCGCGGTGGACCGCATGGGCGCATTCCTGGCTGAAGTGTTTGAACGCCTTGGCGGGCAGGTCACGTTCTATCCGCAGGAAGTGGCGGGCAATCACCTGAAAGCGGAATTTGCCGGCGGAGCTTCCGACAGAACTTCAGGCAAGCCCGTGCTTCTGCTGGGACACTTTGACACCGTATGGCCGATAGGCACTCTGGCCAAGATGCCTTTCCGCATGGAAGCAGACCGCGCTTTTGGTCCGGGCGTGTATGACATGAAGGCCGGAATTGCCATGATGATTTTTGCCTTGCGCGCGCTGAAAGAGGCCGGCGCGGCGCACCGGCCCGTAACGATCCTGCTGGATACCGACGAAGAAGTTGGCAGCACGACAGGCCGCCCTATAGTTGAAGCCACGGCCAAAGATTGTGAAGCTGTGCTGGTGCTGGAGCCATCGCAGGGACCACAGGGACATTTGAAAACGTCGCGCAAGGGCGTGGGAGATATCACCATCCGCGTGCGCGGACGGGCGTCGCACTCTGGCGTGGATTTCGAAAAAGGCCGCAGCGCCATTGTTGAGCTGGCACGGCAGCTTCTGGAGATCGTGAAATTTACCGACCTGGGGCGCGGAATCACGGTGAATCCCGGCGTAATCCAGGGCGGGACGCGCAGCAACGTGATCGCGGCGGAAGCATGGGCCGAAGTCGACCTGCGCATTGCGCGCGCCGCAGACGCCGCAGAGCTGGAAAAGAAATTTGCGGCGCTGAAACCGTTTGATCCAGACTGCGCGATTGAGCTGAGCGGCGGTATCAATCGGCCGCCCATGGAACGGACAGAAGGGACGGTGCGGCTTTTTGGCATTGCCCGGGAGATCGGCGCGTCGATCGGATGGAAACTGGAGGAGTCTTCAACCGGCGGCGGGTCAGACGGAAACTTTACGTCGGCCTTGGGCATTGCCACGCTGGACGGGCTGGGAGCGCTGGGCGAAGGGGCGCACGCTTCTAATGAGTCCGTCGTAATCCGGGAGCTGCCGCAGCGCACGGCCTTATTGGCCGGGTTGATCCAAAGTGTATGAATCATAAGGATTTATTAAAGAACTTAAGATTGAGTTACTTAAAGTCCTTAGTTTTCAATGTTTCTTTGACTCCCCTGTTTTATTGACCTACAATCTTCTTGAATCTAACAACATACCCACGGAAGCCTGCTTCAAGGCGTTTCCTGGACGGAGCAAAACAATGTTTGGTGGAAAACTTGGTGTACCTGAACTGCTGATCATACTGGTCATCGCATTGATATTCTTTGGTCCTAGCAAGCTGGGCGATCTGGGCAAAGGCCTGGGCGACGCGATCAAAAATTTCAAGGGCGCAATGAAAGATGGCGAGCAAGGCACCGCGACGCCCGCTGAAAAGAAATAATCAGCTTTTCATTAACCCGGTAGTTTTTAACATCTCTGTCACCAAAGACAGAGGCAATCCCACCACATTGGAAAATTCCCCCTCGATGCGGTCGGTCCAGCGTGAAGCGCCGCCTTGTATGGCGTATGCACCGGCTTTGTCCATGGGTTCACCGCCGGCAACATACTGCTGTATCTCGGGTTCGGCAATTTCACGGAAGAAAACTTTCGTTGTGCCGGCACGCGTCTCCGCGAGCGTGCCCGGTACAACAGGGTTTTGTGCATCTAAGTTTTGCGCAGCCATGCTTTGTGCGATAGTGCGCGGCGCAATCAGGCTTACGGCTGTTGTGACTTCATGCGCGCGTCCGGAAAGCAGCCGCAGCATGC
>DAHUXR010000035.1 GCA_027307045.1 Acidobacteriaceae bacterium | reverse complement strand
ATGTGAACCATATCAATGATCCGGCAAAGATACGATTTGCCGCAGATCCACCACGTATAAGCATCGTCGACCATTAAGTAATGCTTAACATCGATTTTCTCGTGCTCAAGTAGTTCTTCTAGCTCCATACCATCCAAAAGCGTTTCATAGACGCCATCAGCGACGCGACTGCCAAATGTCGTCGTATAGTAATATTCCTTGATCTCCCAAATCGCTATCGGATTAATGCTGCTAGGAAACGCTCCATCAACGCGGCGAGCAAGCGTGCGTAAAGGCGCTCCTTTTCGCGTGATCGTTGTCAGCCTTCTCGGATCAAAATCGCAATCACATTTGCCCACGCCCGCTTCAACAATCATGTTCACCATCCCAGTCATGTAGGCCGGTGCTTTCTTATCACCTTTTTGCTTGTTCATCGGAACTGTGCGTTTCGGATCTAGCTTCTTTTTGAGAGCCTCAAACTCCTTCTTAGCCCGCTCTTTATCCATGAGACGGGGCCGAACATAATCGTTGAGGACACGTGCACGGTGCTCGAAGTAAGCCAACAGGTCTTTGCCAAATGCAGTCGCCTCGCCCTTTTGGGCAACATGCTCTGAAGAAAGGCCTAGTTTGCCTAAGCCATTCACAATCTCCTCCAGGGTGGGCACCTTTACCTGCTGCTCTGAGTTTGTGTAACCAAGCTTTTGGCTGAGAGAGCGAACGTGTGCCCAAAAATCCTTTGGTGAGCGTAAAAAGCGAGGGTCCGCTTTCATGGCTCCTCGCCCTCGAATCGCTTGACGAATTCAGTCACAGAAATATGCAAGGCAGTGCAAACCTGCTGCAACTCCAAAAGATCCAGGCGGCGCTCACCTGATTCATACTTACTGACAAACGATTGTGGACGGCGGAGCTTTTTGGCGAGATCTACTTGACGAAGGCCGGCTTCCGCACGGATTTGGCGGAACAAATCGAGTAAATGCTTTCGTCTGTCGCCGCGCTTGCTCATAGGGTTTGGTAGGATGATAGGGTGGCTTGACTGATATCCCAAAATCGGATACATTTTGCGAGAGAGGGAAACAGAGCCGCCCGTACTGCGATGCAGCTAATACTTTTTGATGAGAAAAGCGCGCTCCGTCCTGTTGCACCGTTCTCGCGGCAGTTGCTGAAATGGATTGGCAACAAGCAGCGGTTCGCGCACGAGATTGTCGCACTTTTTCCGAATGATATCGGTCGCTATTTCGAGCCGTTCATTGGAAGCGGGGCGGTGCTGGCAACGCTCGCACCCGTCGACGCCTTGGGCTCCGATAATTTCCTGCCACTCATCGAAATCTGGTCAATGCTGCGTCGCGACCCCGTAACGCTGAAAGCCTGGTACGCCGAGAGATGGCATCGATTCAAAAGCGCCAAGGATAAAGTCAGCGGCTATGAATCCATTAAAGCCTCCTACAACAGTAAACCCAACGGAGCAGACCTTCTTTTTCTATGTCGGAGTTGCTATGGCGGCGTCGTCAGATTTCGGCAGTCGGACGGCTACATGTCAACCCCTTGCGGCATTCATGACCCGATCAGCCCGGAGTCTTTCAGCTTGCGAGTAGATGATTGGCATCACCGCACGGCAGGCGCGGACTTCGTCAGACTCCACTACGAGCAAGCAATGGATATGGCCAAGGAAGGCGACCTAATTTACTGTGATCCGCCGTATTCGCACACTCAAAGTATCCTTTATGGAGCTCAAGCATTCGATCTTTCAAACTTGATGAGAGTTATTGACCGATGCAAAAAAAGAGGCGTTTTCGTTGCTCTAAGCATCGACGGAACTAAAAAATCGGGTAAAACCGACTGCAAACTTCCCATTCCCGAAGGTCTTTTCGAGCGTGAAGTTTTTTTGAACTGCGGGCGCTCAATGTTGCGTCGGTTTCAGATGAACGGGCAATCTTTAGAAGAGGAATTAGTTGCTGATCGCCTCCTTTTGACCTATCAGGATCCATCTTCGCGGTAGGAACCGTAAATTTTACCTATTGACTCTTCGTTCATTGTTTGCTAAGATTCATCTAACTTCAGGCGGGAGCGGCGCCGGCTGAAGCTCTTTGCCACGCCAACGGCAGAGCGGGAAGTCCCAGGCAGGGACGACCCAAAAAGGCCTGCAACCTCCTGGTCTTTGGGCGTACCGTATGCGTCCACGGTCCTGTCAGAGAAAACTAAACTCCAAGAAGTTGTGTCCACAGGGCGGCCTCCGGCTCTTTGTCTTGTGCCTGCGGCCTTTGGCTCCTGCGCTATTGGTTTGCGCCGGCTGTCAGCGCCTGTCCATTCACAGGGATAGTTATGCCCTGATGAACCGGCTGGCCCTGATGATGACCCGGCGTTGCCTCTGGTTCGCATGCCATTGGCCTGCCACAGGCGGAGCCTTGCCCAGCCCTGCCCGGCCACAATTCTGGAGCATTTTCATTGGAGGATGCAGTGTCCAGAGACGAAATCATCGCCGTTATCCAGAAACTCTCCAAGAAGCGGGGCAGGACAATACAACTGACGGAGCTGGTGAAAACCACAAAGATCAGCCGGCTCGCCATCCGAAAGCATTTTGGCAACTATGCCGAAACCCTGCGCGCCTGCGGTCTTGAAGGCCAAGGATATGGCTACAGGCTGAGAGTGGAAGACCTGTTCCTCGACTGGGCCAAAGTGGTGCGGAAACTGGGGAGGATACCGACAGTGGCCGACTTTTAACTGCATGGCAGATACAGTTACCGCCCGTTTGGCCGGGTCTTTGCAGGATGGAAGGACATACCCAGCGGAATGATTGCGTATGCAAACAAAGCGGGCCTGGAAAAGAAATGGAAAGACGTGCTGGATATTGCCGCGAAGCACTTGAAATCGAAAAACCCACGAAGAAATCCCGGCGAACCCAGGCCCCGCACAAAACCAAGAATCCTACCGGGCAGGCCAATCTACGGGCCACCGATGACGTCAGGGCCTCTGACCCATGCCCCCACCAACGAGGCCGGGGTGATCTTTCTGTTTGGCGCCATGTGCCGAAAGCTAGGCTATGCGGTGACCCGTATCCAGTCCGCCTTCCCCGACTGCAATGCCATGAGGGAAGTGGAACCCGGACGCTGGCAGCCGGTACTGCTTGAATACGAATTCGAGAGCAAGAATTTTCTTTTGCACCATCATGCAATTTCAGAATGCGACGCGATTGTCTGCTGGCGGCACAACTGGCCCGGATGTCCGCTGGAAGTGATAGAACTCAGTACCCTAATGAACAATGAAGACAATTCAACAGATGAAGAGGAAGATGAAGACGAAGAGGATTAGCCCGGTACTTGTAAAAAGGCACCGGCCCTTTACGGGGTTTTGTCTGGTCTCGAAGTGTTAATCGGCGGTAAGTCGTGCCAGCGCCTGCTCCACGTCGGCCAACAGATCCTCAATCGCCTCCAGCCCCGTATAGAGACGTACCAATCTGCTGCCGTACGCGGGGCGCTTGGGCGACTGGAGATCGTACGTCATGACCAGGCTGGTAACACCGCCCCAGCTATAGCCGATCTTGAACAACCGCAGCGCATCTATGAACGCCAGCACCTGCTCTTTGCCGTACCGTGGCTTGAACACCACGGAGAACAGACCCGACGAGCCGGTGAAATCTCGCTTCCACAGCTCGTGTCCGGGACAGGAAGGCAAGGCAGGATGCAGAACGGTTTCAACTTCCGGGCGTGCGCTCAGCCATTGCGCCAGCGCCAGCGCGTTTTGCTCCGCGGCCTTGAGCCGCACGGCCATGGTCTTGAGCCCGCGCAGCGCCAGGCTGCAATCATCGGGCGACGCGGCGCAGCCCAGCACCTGGTGCGTTTCGCCCAGACGCTCGTAAATTTTCTCGTCGCGCACCGTGACCGAACCCAGCAAAAGATCACTGTGCCCGCCAACATATTTGGTCAGCGCCTGCATGGTCACGTCCATGCCCAGGGCAAACGCATCCAGGTAAATACCAGCGGCCCATGTGTTGTCCAGCACCGCCAGCGCGCCTTGCTCATGCGCGGCCTGCGCGATCGCGGGCAGGTCCTGCACTTCCATGGTGATGGACCCCGGACTCTCACACCACACAAGGCGCGTATTGGGCTTGAACTCCGATCGGATACCTGCGCCCGCGCCCGGCGGATAATAGCTAACCTCAACGCCAAAACGGCGCAGCACGCCGTTGGAAAACATTCTGTTGGGCCCGTAAATGCTTTCCGGCAGCAACACGTGGTCGCCAGCTTTGAGCAGCGCCAAATGGATCAGTGAGATTGCTGCCTGCCCGCCGGGAGTGATAAACGTGCGAAAGCCTTTTTCCAGTTCGCAGATTTTGGCCGCCAGTTCCAGCGTTGTAGGCGTGCCGTAAAGACCATATGTATAGCCGATCTCAAGCTGGTTCCAGCGGTCGCTGGCCTGGGCCGCGTGTTCAAATACCACGGTCGATCCGCGATAGACGGGCGTCGCCAGCGCGTGAAACCCTTCCGGCACGGTGGCGTCAGAATGAATGAGTTTGGTCTTCCAATCTTTCTTGTTAGCCATGGTGGAAATTGTAAAGCCAATCTGTTGAGCGCGACAGAGAGCACGGCAGAGAGCAAAGCCGCTCAGACGCTGCCGCTAAACCGGCTTCTGCTAATGCTGGCGCGGAAGATGCGGTGCTAAAGATGCTCGGTCACACCCGGCACCTGCCAGCCATCGTATTCGCCGTTGAATTCGTCCGCCAAGAGGTCAAGCTCGGTTTGCAATGCGTTCAGGTTTTCAATTGGTCCCGGTTGCCGCGCCTGGAGCTGAACTTTCTCTACTTCTGCATTCAGACTGACGGATTCAATCGTCCATCCGCGTTCTTGCAGGCGCTCCGCGGCACGGTCGGCATCGGCTTGATCAGGGAAAAAGAAATAATGATCAAGCTGGGTGGCGGTGCTCAATGCTTCGTCCAGCTTCTCGTCCGCCTGAGAGCGCCTGGGGCTTGGGGTCAGGAAAGATAGAATGCCTTCAAACATAATCTTTCTTCAATCATACAATGGCAATGTGTGCGGCTTGCTCGCGCCGGTTCGTAGCGAAATCGCTGCTGCGAGTTGGCCCGCGCCCATTTCAGAACGTCGGCAAGCCAAGTTATAATCACTAGTTTTGCCTCGCTTTGCGAGGGCATACGCATTCCGCACTCATAAAAAGAGGGACAGCATGGCCCAGCAATTTCGCCAGGAAAAAGATTCTATCGGCATCAAGGAAATTCCCGCCGACGTTTATTACGGCGTGCAGACAGCGCGCGCCGTGGAAAATTATCCCATCTCAGGCATGCGCGCAAATCCCACGCTGATTCGCGCTATCGGCATGGTGAAATATGCCGCCGCGCAGGCAAATAAAGAGCTTGGCCTCGTCGACGACAAACGCGCCGACGCAATCATGCAGGCCGCCAAAGAAGTTGTTGACGGCAAGTGGGACGCCTCTTTCGTGGTGGATGTGTTTCAGGCCGGCGCCGGCGTGAGCTTCCACATGAATTCGAATGAAGTCATCGCCAACCGAGCTACTGAACTCATGGGCGGCAAGCTGGGTGAGTACACCGTTCATCCCAATGATCATGTGAACTATGGACAATCGACCAATGACGTTTTCCCCACCGCTATGCGCGTGGCTACGTTGCTGGAGCTGGAAAAACTCTACCCAGTGCTCGACGCACTGGCCGCCGCGTATGAAGCCAAGGCCAGGGAATTTCACAACGTAATGAAATCTGGCCGCACGCACATGCAGGACGCAGTACCGATCCGACTCGGACAAGAGTTTGCGGCCTACGGAATGGCTACGCGCAAAGCCGTTGACGATATTCGCCACGCCGGTGACTCGCTGCGTGAGCTTGGACTCGGCGGCTCCGCCGTTGGCACCGGCATCAACACACACCCTGACTATCGCGCCAAAGCAGTTGCCAACCTGGCAAGAATCTCCAGCCAGAAACTCACGCCCGCAGCCGACATGCGCTGGGCCATGCAATCGAACGCATGCATGTCGCAGGTTTCTTCTGCCCTGCGCAACCTGGCGCTGGAAGTGATTCGCATTTCGAACGACTTGCGGTTGATTTCTTCAGGACCTAACACAGGCTTTGCAGAAATAAATCTGCCGGGTCTTCAGCCAGGATCTTCCATCATGCCGGGGAAAATTAATCCTGTGATGCCGGAGCTGGCAGCGATGGTTTCGTTTCAGGTCGTCGGGAATGACACAGCTGTAGCGATGGCTGTTCAGGGCGGTCAACTTGAATTAAATGTAATGATGCCCACTATGTCTTATAACGTCCTTCAATCCATCTCCATCCTCACCAACATGCTGCGCGTCTTTACCGATAAATGCGTGAAGGGCCTCACCGCCAACGAAAAGCGCAATGCCTTTTATGCCCAGAGCACCGTCTCGCTCGCGACCGCGCTCAATCCATACATCGGCTATGCCAAGGCGGCGGAGATTGTGAAGGAATCTGTAGCGACGGGGCGGTCAATTATCGACATTGCGCGCGACAAAAAGCTGCTTACGGAAAAAGAGATTGAAGAGATTCTCGATCCCGTGAGCATGACCGAGCCACAGTATCCGAAAGAGGCGGCAAAGCGGAGAGAGGATATTAAGCGCAAATAAACAGATTGGCCGCGAACGGACGCGCAAAAGAGCGAATTCAATTTGATTCGTGTTTATCCGCGAAATTGGCAGCTAAGTTTTTTGATCTGCGTTTATCTGCGAAATCAGCGGCGCGAAATGCTAGCACGCCCACCGCAACAACGTTGCTCCCACGGTAAACCCAGCTCCCACAGCCGCAATCAGCACCAGATCACCTTTTTTGAGCCGGCCTTGCTGGCGCGCGCTTTCCAGTGCCAGCGGAATGGTTCCGGCAGTGGTGTTGCCGAACTCATCAATGTTGATGATGATGCGCTCATCTTTTAGTCCCAGTCTGTCGGCGGCAGACTTAATAATTCGCTTATTCGCCTGATGAGGAACGAACAACGACACATCGCTGCCTTTAAATCCATTGCGTGAGAGGACGGCTTCTGAGGCTTCCGCCATTTTGCGGACAGCGTATTTAAACACCGCCTGCCCGTCCTGATGGACGTAATGCATTTTCTTTTCCACGGTTTCATGCGTGGTGGGATTGCGGCTGCCGCCTCCGGGCATAAACAGCGAGCATGCGCCGGAACCATCCACCTCATGAATAAAGTCGATCACATAATTGTCGTCTGTCGCGGGCTCCACCAGCACAGCGCCGGCTCCATCGCCAAAGATGATGCAGGTGGCTCGGTCCTGGTAGTTGATGATGGAGGTCATCACGTCCGCGCCAATCGCCAGCACCCGCTTGTGCGCGCCAGACTCCACAAATTTCACCGCCGTCTGCAAGGAGTATACAAAGCCGGAACAGGCCGCTGAGATGTCATAACCCCAGGCGCCTTTGGCGCCAATCTTGTCCTGGACAATGCAAGCTGTTGCCGGGAAAAGCATGTCCGGCGTAACTGTACCCACAAAGATCGCCTCAATCTCGGTGGCGGGAATGCCACGCTCCTGCAATGTTTTTTGCGCGGCTTCAACCGCCAGGTCAGACGTGGCTACTCCCTTGTCCACAATGTGCCGTTGCCGGATTCCTGTTCGTTCAATGATCCACTCATTGGAAGTTTCGACCATTTTTTCCAGGTCGGCATTCGTCAGAAGGCGCGGTGGGACATAAGTTCCAAGAGCTGAGATTTTCGCGCGGACAAGATTGGCCAAAAAAGTTTCTCCAAGTGAGTGTATGGGTAAACCAAATATTGTAAGCGGTTTTGGGGACGAGCGGTAGCGATGTGAAGGCTAGCTGTGGGATGCGAGAGACTCAGTCGATATGAAACCCGGAAACAATCCATTCAGGCAGGATTGCCTTGCAAAGAACAACAAGCAGAACAATCACAGCAAGCGTCCACAGGAGTTTCTTCAAGTTCATCTGAGGATAAAACCTAACCGGGCACCCCGCTGCACACGCACTAGCCCGTTACCGTTGCTTCCTTCCGGACCTGGCGGGATTGGCGGGATTGCGTCGCGCGGGACCCGGCGTTTTGATTCTAACATCTTTGCTTCCGCTTGGGTTCTTGAAGCAACCGATGATTCGGGGCGAGGCCGACTTGCGCGCCGAGCCCAGTGCATCAGGGCTGACAAATCCCGTCATAAAGAAAATGCATTAGCGGTTTTGGAGCGAAGCGACAAAATACCGGTTACGTTGGGTCACCGGCGCGCGGATTGCGCTTTGCTCCGTCCTCAAATTCGGCGACAATAAAGCAGTGTCCACGCGCAGTCTCAGCTTCACAGCAATGAAGGCCATTCCCGGTTCGGGCAGCGCTGAGCGTTTTTTTCAGTGGTCGCTTTACATCCTTGTAGTCGTCGGTTTTACCGCGCTCATGGGTACCAACAAGCTGGATGCGCCTTCCCTTGCCCTGGTGCTGCCCGCGCTGCTTTTGCGTGGCTATCTCCTCCTGATGCGCAAGACCCTGGTTATTTCTGAACGTTGGACTACATTCCTGACCTTGATCTATTTCGCCTTTTACGCGGCGGACTATTTTTATTTTTCTCAAAGTTTTATCAGCGCCACGGTTCATATGGTGCTGTTCAGCATGGTCATCAAGATTTTTTCTGTGCGGCGTGACCGTGATTTGATGTATCTGGCCATCCTCTCGTTCCTTATGTTACTGGCGGCCGCTGTTCTGACCGTGGATACGCTGTTCTTTCTCACTTTTTCCGTGTTTGTTCTGGTGGCAATCGCCACTTTTGTCAGCATGGAGATGCGGCGCTCAGAGCAGGAAACTCTGGCTGCCGGCGTCCCGCCCCATCACGATGCAAAGTTCTACGGCTCGCTGGCGGGAATCTCCGGCTTTCTTGGCTTGCTGACCTTGGCCGGCGCTGCTCTGCTTTTCTTCATCCTGCCGCGCGTAAGCAGCAGCGGATATCTGCGCAATCTTGGCGTACAAAGCTCCCTGGTCGCTGGATTCAGTCCTGAAGTAAATCTTGGCGGAATTGGCCAGATCCAGCAATCCAGCAATGTTGTAATGCACATTGAAGTGCAGTTCGGAAAACTCTCCAGCAACCCGCATTGGCGCGGCATTACCCTGGCAAACTTTGATGGGCGGCACTGGTGGAACCCCCTGGAAATCCCTACGCAGCACGGCCTGAACAATACTCCGCTGGACCTCACTCGCATCAGCAATTTTTCTTTTTATTCTGAAGAACGGCGCTCCGCTCCTCATTTACAAACGCTCACCTATCGCGTGGTAATGGAACCGGTTGGCCTGAACCTTTTCTTTCTGGCGCCCGTTCCGCTCGAAATTAATGGCGATTATCGGATTCTGGAGATTAAGTCAGACGGCTCAATATTCAATGCTCACGCCGCTGATAACGGTTCCGGAGCAGCGGATGAAGGCGGACAGACTGTCGGCATTTACTCCGCGGAAGCCGATACCCGCGATCCTGAGCCTCTCGTTCTTGATTCCAACTCCACAGAGTATCCCGCGCACGTGGCCAATTTGTATTTACAGGTGCCAAACCTTGATCCGCGTATTGCGCGACTGGCGCGGCAGGTAACTGCCTCCTCCGCCTCAAACTACATGCGCGCCAAGGATATTGAGCGCTTCCTGCAAAGCAATTACGGCTACACGCTGCAATTGCCGGGATTGCGTGAGCCTGATCCGCTTGCCCGCTTTCTCTTTGAGCGTAAGAAAGGCCACTGCGAATATTTTGCTACTTCCATGGCCATGATGCTCCGCACGCTGGGCATACCAACCCGCGTCGTCAACGGCTTTCGCGGGGGCGAATATAACGACCTCACCAATAGCTACATCGTTCGCGAGAAGGACGCCCACTCCTGGGTCGAGGTTTATTTCCCGGAGTATGGCTGGGTCTCATTTGATCCCACTCCGGCGGGCAGCGCCGATGAGCCACAAAGAGGCTGGTCACGCGTGGGTCTATACCTTGACGCGGCCCGGCAGATTTGGCGCGAGTGGATCGTGAACTATGACTTCACCCATCAGATGAAGTTGCGCTCAGACCTGAGCACCGCCACGGGCAATGCTCAATCCAATTTCCGCGCCTGGGCTGAGCGCAGGTATTTGCGTATAGTGGAACTCGTCAGCCGCTTGCAGCGAAAGTTGCAAGATCTTTCACCCCGGCAGATGGCGTTGTGTTGTGTGCTGCTCGGTTTGCTTCTCGCCGCACCTTTTGCGCCAATGACGTGGCGCACCATCCAGCGCACGCGCGCCCTCAGGCATCCGCAAAAAGCTCCGCGCACCTCCGCCAGCTTCTGGTATCAGCGCATGCTCAAGATGATGGCCCGGCGCGGCGTACGCAAAGAGCAGTCACAAACCGCCGAGGAATTTGTTTCTTCCATCCCGGATCCACAAATGCGCCACAATGTTGAGCTTTTCACTGAGCACTATGAGCGCGCACGCTTTGATGCATCGGTGGAAGACGCCCAGTTGCTTCCTGAACTCTACGAAGAGATCGCCGGACGCAGGTGAGCATCGCGCGACGAAGCAAAGTCATAGCCCGGCTGGCCTAGTCCATAGGCAAACTTGGCGGCCCGCACCACGTTTTCCGTCAACGCGGCCACTGTCACCGGCCCAACTCCTTTGGGTACCGGCGTAATAAATGACGCAACGTCCTTTACATGCTGAAAATCCACGTCGCCATTGAGCTTTCCGTCAGCGCCCACGCGGGTTGCCACGTCGATCACGACCGCGCCGGGCTTCACCAGGTCCGCGGCGATGCGATACCGCTCGCTTCCCACGGACGTCACAATAATATCGGCGGCGCGCATGAACCTGTCGTGGTCGGCTTTCCGGGTATAACGATGGCACCAGATTGCGGTGGCATTGCACATGCGCCCACCCAGCATGTGATGGATGGGCTTGGCCGTAATGTCGTTCCGCCCGACTATCACCGCAACTTTTCCTTCGGTTTCAATCTCATAAAATTCGAGCATTCTCCGCACCGCCAGGGCTGTTGCGGGCAGGTGCAGCATGCGCTCGGCCTGCGCCCTGTAGAGTTCGGGAACGGTCTCACGCGAAATGCCATCCACGTCCTTGGGGCCGCTGATGGCGTCAAAGACATCAAATTTGTTCAGTCCGGAAGCGGGCTCCTCAATGTGGCGAGGCAGGGGAAGTTGCACCAGAATGGCGTGGACCGCCGGATCATCGTTGATGCGCCGCACCTGATCGCGCAACTCTCCGGCGCTGACGTGATCATCAAAAGTATGCAGCCTGGCCTGCATGCCCAGGCGCTCGCAAAACTCCATCTTTTTCCCGACGTAACGTTGCGATGCCGCGCTCTTGCCTACCAACACAACATCCAGCCGCGGAACAATGCCACGCGCACTTAGGCTTTTCACTTCGTCCGGACCCGGCGCTCGATTCCGTCGGCAACGGGCTTTCCAAACATAATTTCTGCCATAGCAGCATTATAAAGTCGCGTAAGACGAAGATTTTGTGTGCGGGAAAGGTGAGAAAGAGAAAAAGGAAGCGCAAGCACCTGCGCTTCCTGTTGTCGGCGTTTTCTTTTGTAAGAAAGGGCCTAGGGCCGCAGGATGTCATGAATAATGTCGACGATCCGTTGCGTGCGCCGGTCAAGAATCATGATGTCCACGCCCAGCGTGACTCGGCGATAGGTGTCCGGTAGCGGCGGCAGTCTGCGCTCCAGGTCTTCTGGAAATGGCTGCACGCGCTTCTGCAGACCCGGAGGAAGCGTTCCATCGCGTTCCAGGTGCTTCTGCAATCCTGGAGGCAGGTTTCCATTGCGCTTGGCCAATCCCGGCGGCAGGTTTGAATTGCGGTCCTGATAGTAGCTGCGAATCGTATCGCGGTCCCGTACGCTGAATACGATGCGCCCGCCATGATCGCTATCTCGGTCCCGATCGTCATCGTCAGACTGTGCCTGCTTGTTATGTCCTTTGCCTTTTCCATTGCCCTGGGCTGTGCCGGCTTGTGGCAGCGCCGCTGCCAGTACCAGCCCGCAGATCGTCGCCGTTAAAGTTCGTTTCAACATTTCTCCGCCTCCGCAGATGTTATTGCCTGCATTAACCATACTTCAAAATCAGCCGCGCTGAAGGTACCAGAGGGAACGTCCTTCCGGGCCCGCCATACGTCATCAGCCTGCATCCTAACGCTATAATCCGGCGGGAGAAAGATGCCCGACATCACACAAGCTGCGGAATGGCTGCTGGGACCGGAAGCTCCAGCCGAAACTCAGCGCACACACCTGCTGCCGCGCTGGGTATTTCTCCGCTGCCTGGGCGCGATCTATTTTTCCGCGTTTTACTCGCTCATTTTTCAGGTCAAAGGCATGATCGGCCCAAACGGCATCCTGCCTGCCGGAAGCTATCTGAGCGACGTGGCAAATTATTATCCAAGTCTGCAGCGCTTCTGGTTTGCGCCTACGCTGCTCTGGTTCGGCGCCGGCAACCATGCGCTTATTTTGATCACGTGGGTCGGCTTGATAGCTTCAGTCGCAGCCGTATTAAACCTCTGGCCGCGCCTGTCCTTGACGGTATGCCTCGTTTGTTTCCTGTCATTCGTCGCCGCAGCACAGGATTTCTCAGGCTTTCAGTCCGACGGAATGCTTCTGGAAGCCGGCTTCATCTCTCTATTTTTTACAGCGCCCGGACTGCGGCCCGGTCTGGGCGCAGCCCATGCGCCTTCACGCCTTAGCTTGTTTCTTCTTCGCTGGGAATGGTTCCGCATTTACTTTGAATCCGGCATTGTGAAACTCACCAGCGGCGACTATTCCTGGCGTCACCTGACCGCCATGGACGACTACTACCAGAACGGTCCGCTCCCCACATGGATTGGGTGGTATGTGCAGCAGCTTCCGCACTGGTTCCATGCAGCAACTGCCTTAATGACTCTGGTTGCCGAACTCGGCCTTGTCTGGATGCTCTTCCTTCCCCGGCGTTTCCGAATCATCTGCTTTCTGATCGTCACGCCATTTCAGATCGGCATCATTCTCACTGCGAATTACACATTTCTCAATTACCTTGTCCTGGTGCTGGGCTTTCTCCTGCTCGACGATGGCTTCGTTCGCTTTGTGCTGCCCCAACGCGGAAAAAACTGGGGCACACCGGTTTCAAAGGAGTCAGCAGATGAACAAGCTTTGCCATCGTGCTCAGCTGCGTGGCTGCGACCAGTGTGGCGAGGAGTTGCTGCCATCTATCTTGGCTGGGTCTTCTACGCAACTACCGCGCTGCTGTTCGCCATGATTCCTTAC
This sequence comes from Acidobacteriaceae bacterium, assembly GCA_027307045.1. Taxonomy (GTDB): domain Bacteria; phylum Acidobacteriota; class Terriglobia; order Terriglobales; family Acidobacteriaceae; genus Angelobacter. The sequence continues at coordinate 28,226 of DAHUXR010000035.1, read as the reverse complement.
GCACCGCCGCTTCCTTTGGCTCCGGCGCGGGCACTGGATCCATTTCGCATCGCCAACCAATACGGCCTCTTCGCCAACATGACCCATGAGCGTTATGAGATTGAGTTCCAGGGATCCACTGATGGCCAGAACTGGACGCCCTATGCATTTCGCTACAAGCCGCAGGATGTCCACAAGGCGCCCGGCATCTATGCTCCTTATCAGCCTCGTTTTGAATGGGACCTGTGGTTCGCTTCGCTCGGCAAATGGCGCAACTATCCATGGGTGGTGCAGACCGAAGCGCGTTTGTTGCAGAACGAGCCAGATGTACTCGCGCTCTTTGCCGGCAATCCTTTTGCCGGAGCGCCGCCGAAACAAGTGCGCGCCGTGATTTGGCAATACTGGTTCACTGGCCGCGCTACCAAACGCAAAGAAGGAACATGGTGGCGTCGGGAACTGCTGGGACGCTATGCGCCCATGGTGGAGCGGACCCCCGATGGCAAGATCGTCATGAGCCAATAGCTCCTATTCCAGCGGTGGATCGTTAGTCCAGTGGTGGATCGTTAGCATTTGCCAGGCGGCTCTCCGCGGTGCTGCGGATAACGCATGTTTCGTCCGTGAAAAAGCTCCTCTTGCCGTACTGCGGGGTCACGGGTGCGGCTGTGATCTGATAGTGCGTCTGGTCAGCCATTGTATAGCGAAATGCATATCCGTCTTTTATCGGCGTGGACTGCAAAAACAGGTCGTCAAGCATCCTGGCATGGTCTTGAGCTGCATCCTGATCGGGGTTCCCGGAAAGCGATTCCAATCCGGCTGGAAAGCCGACCTCCGGATAGGTGGTTGCGTAGGTCTCCAACGCCGTATTCATCGTGCGCAGAGTCTGCGCTACCAGGGATTCTAGCGGATCTGACGGCGTGTCCACTTGGAGCATGAATTCGTTCTCGACATCCATCCCATTCCAACGGCCCATTCTTATCAGGCGCCATTGACCCTGATCGAAATTCATTTCAACTATAGTTTGCTGCCATTCTTCGCGCCCTGTCTGCATCTCCACTTCCAACAGCGCATCACAGCCTGAAATCAGAGTTCTTTGCAACCGGACTCTCGCCGTAACATTGCCTTCCCGATCCACTGCTTCCAGCCCTTCCCCATCAGCACTCTTATTTAGCTGGCCACCCTTGCCCTCGATGTGTTTGCGCACCAGAAATCGCTCTAGCATGGAAGCCTGCTTGGGTAAGGGAAGCTTTTCCATGGAGCTTTGCACTTTTACCGGAAGATGCTTTATCAGGGCGTTGAAGTCTGTCGCAAAGGCCATTTCTTCTAACGCGCCCTGTGGCGTCCCTGATTGGCATGCCAGCGTAGGAGTCCAACTCGCAATGGAAAGCAGGATAAGCGTGTTCCTCGGAATTCTGGCTCTCATGATCACTTTTCAAATATCGCCGGAGTTTGAAATAGACACCGCTCATCGGAGGCTTGTTCCAATCTGGGTGACGCCGCTTTACCCATATTCCGAAAGCGTGCGACCGCCTTTCGTTCGGTCAAGAAGCGCGAAAATCCGCCTAAAATGCCCCCGGTCTACAGCCCGCCGAGCCACAGAAACCGCGCCTTCGCGATGCTACAATAGAGAGACAGCATGCCAGTAGAGAACTCCACCCTAGCGCTTCCGCAGCCGGATACTGCCTCCCGACCAAGCCCTTTAAAAGTAGGCTTTGTCAGTCTGGGCTGCCCCAAAAATCTCGTCGATAGCGAGGTAATGATGGGACTGCTTCAAACCGGCGGCGCGCAGATCACGGCCCGCGCTGAAGATGCTGATGTGATCGTGGTAAACACCTGCTCGTTTATTGACTCGGCCAAGCTGGAGTCGGTCAACACGATCCTGGAAATGGCGCAGCACAAGATCACCGGCAAGGCGCGGAAGCTGATCGTGGCGGGTTGCCTGGTGGAGCGCTATCGTACGGAAATTCAGAAGAACATTCCTGAAGTTGACGCCGTGGTCGGTACCGGCGAACTTGATGCCATTCTTGCAGCGGCCGGAATCCACGCTGGCGGCGCTACCTCGGACGATTCACCGTTTGTCATTCTGAATCATTCGTCGAACAGCCAGGCATTGAAGTCCGGTATGATGCCGGCGCGTGCTGAAGGCATAGCGCGTGAGCAGAGTGGGCGCTTCTCCCGCGCGGAGTGGGACGGCGCAATCTCCGACCTGCCTAACTATCTTTACGACGAAACCACGCCGCGCGTGCTGGCCACGCCTAAAGCTTCGGCTTACATCAAGATCGCCGAAGGCTGTGACCATCCTTGCGGCTTTTGCATTATTCCGCAGCTGCGCGGCAAGTTCCGTTCGCGGCATTTTGAATCCGTAATCGCCGAAGCCGAGCGACTCGCGGCCAGCGGCGTGCGCGAGATCACCCTCATAGGCCAGGACACGACTTGTTACGGTGAAGATCTTGGCTTAAAGGATGGGCTTGCTCTACTGCTGGAGCGTCTGGCGCAGATTGAAGACCTCCGATGGGTGCGCTTCCTCTACGCTTATCCCAACAAGATCACCGGCAAGCTGCTGGAGACCATCGCGCGGCATGAAAAAATCTGCTCTTACGTGGATGTGCCGTTGCAGCATGCTTCCGCTTCCGTTCTCAAGCGCATGAAGCGCGGCGCCGGAGCCGAGATTTTCTTGAAGTCGATTGAGAAAATGCGCCGCACTATTCCCAACCTCACGCTGCGCACATCGTTCATCGTCGGCTTCCCCGGCGAAAGAGAAGCCGACTTTGCCGAACTTTGCGAGTTCGTCAAAGCCGCGGAATTCGACTGGTTGGGCGTCTTCAGCTACTCCGACGAAGACGGCTCCGCTGCTTACCACCTGGGCGATAAAGTCACGCCGCGCGAGATTGAACGCCGCCGCAGGAAGCTGATGCAGATCCAGCGCCAGATCAGCAAAAGAAACAAACGCAAGTTGGCAGGCCGCCAGTATGACGTCCTGGCGCTCGGCCCGTCAGAAGAAACCGACCTTCTATGGGAAGGCCGTACGGAAATGCACGCTCCGGAAATTGATGGCAAACTTTTTATCAACGATTTTGGCGACCATGAGGAATTGGTACCGGGCACTTTTTATCGCTGCGAGATTACAGAGACGCACGACTACGACCTAGTGGCGCGCATCGTTGGCTAATCGCCTATCATCTAACTTTGTATGCCGAAGAAAAAGCCGCTTGCGCTTCGCTGTCCTATCTGCCGCACGCTCGTGCTGAGGACGCAGGAAGATTTCCCCTTTTGCAGCGACCGCTGCCGCACCATCGACTTGGGCAAATGGGCCAGCGGCGGGTATGTGATCTCCACCAAGATCAATGATCCCGAGCTACTTGAGGATTTGGCCGAACAGCAATCAAAGCTGAAGCGAGATCCAGACGGCGATTCGTCGGAACAATAGGTTTCTGGCCATCCGCTGATCACTCTTTAGATCGTTCAGGGTTAAAAGGCTTAGAATGTCTTGAGCAACAAACGATCCTTCCTATCTGGGAAAAGTATGAAGAAAATTACTTTTAGCGCCGATGAACACCTAATCAGGCAGGCCAAACTCGTGGCCTGCACTCAGGGCAAATCACTCAACACTGCATTTCGCGAATGGCTGACGGAGTTCACCGGCCTCTCCGGAAGCGCGAAGAAGGCGGAACGTTTGATGAGACGCCTGGGCCTGTCAAAGCAGGTCGCCGTTTCACCCGCGACGAAATGAATGTAAGGTAAGTTTGCTTCACTAGAAGAACTTGCGTTGCCAAATACCGCTCCCAAATCCCGCGTTTCCTGGCTGATCGCCACATTCTTTGGCATCGGGCATCTGCAGCCGGGCTCGGGAACATGGGCATCTGCCGTAACAATCGCGCTCTGGTGGGCCGCCAGCTTGTGGCTTCCGTCGGCATGGCTTGTTCCCGCCGCTATCGCCATTTCGGCGCTGGTGACCCTCATCGGCATTCCTCCGTCCACCGTGGTAGCGCGTGAAAGCGGCATCAAAGACCCCGGATTTGTGGTGATTGATGAAGTTGCCGGCCAGATGATCGCGTTGATCGCCGCCCCGGTGAATTGGAAATACATGCTCGCGGGTTTTATACTCTTTCGTAGCTTTGACATAGTGAAACCGTTCCCTCTGCGCCGCCTGGAAGCGTTGCCGGGTGGGACTGGAATCATGATGGATGACGTTGGCGCAGGGCTTTACGCGCTTGCCTTGCTTCAGATATGGCTGCACTTTATAGCGCGTTAGGCCACACCTCCATGGGAATTACTGAAAGCCTGCTGGGCAAGAAGAATGTAGATGGCAACCCCTATATTGAAGCCATCGACCCACCCGCTTCACTCCCTGGAGGCGAAGTCCGTATTCTGGGGCGCGCTCTTAAGCCTCCGCAATTAGCGCGCCCTGAAGTATTGTTCAGTGGCATGCGCGGTCCCATTGTGGTCAGCTCAGAAGATTTTGTGATTGCGCGTGTGCCTTTTGGCGCCCAGTCCGGTTTGGTCACCGTCCAAAACAATGGATACGTAAGCAACGGTCGCGAACTCAAAATTGCTCAGCCTATCGCAGAGAGTCTGCATCCTGTCGCCAATCCTGCCATTGACCGGGACGGAAACATCTACGTCACTTATTCCGGCGGTCGCGGACAAAAAGTCCCGGTGGCGATTTACAAAATTGACCCTGATTACAACGTCAAGCCATTTCTGCCAGAGCTGATGAACGCCACTGGCATGGCCTTTGATCCACAGGGACAGCTGTATGTTTCCTCGCGCTATGACGGCACAGTGTACCGCGTCGCTCCCAACGGCACGCTCAGCACTTACGCTGAAGGAATGGGTGTCGCCACCGGGATCGCTTTTGATAAATCCGGTAATCTCTATGTGGGCGATCGTAGCGGGACCATTTGGCGCATCGCACCGGACAGGCAAATTTTTGTATTTGCCACTTTGGAACCAAGCGTTGCCGCCTATCATCTTGCTTTTGCTCCCGACGGCACTCTATACGTGACAGGTCCCACCAATTCGAGCTTTGACGCCGTTTATAGCGTCGATCCTCACGGCACAGTCGCGGTCTTCTATCGCGGACTGGGGCGTCCCCAGGGCCTCGCTTTCGATCTCCAGGGAAATCTCTACGTCGCAGCATCGTTGGGTGGCAAGCGCGGCATTGTAAAAATCACACCGGATAAGCACGCCAGCCTGGTAATTGCCGGACATGGCCTGGTTGGGCTGGCTTTCAACCGGACTGGCGGCGCGGTGCTGGTCACCACCAATGCCGTTTTCTATCTCACCTGGGGCGTCCAGGGCCTTTCTCTCATTTAAACTGCTAAGGTGAACGCTGAGATCATTGCCATCGGATCGGAGCTGCTGACTCCATTCCGCCAGGACACGAACTCGCTCTTCCTCACCGAGCAACTGAATCGTTTAGGCGTGGAAGTAAGCTTCAAAACCATTGTGGGCGATCGCCGTCCTGATCTGATCAATGTCGCCCGTATTGCGCTCTCACGTGCCGACGTCGTCATCTTTATGGGAGGCCTCGGTCCCACTGAAGACGACCTTACCCGTGAGTGCGTGGCAGAAACGCTGGGCCGTCCGCTTAAGCGCCATGCCCGCATTGTGGAAGATCTGCGCGCGCGCTTTGCCGCCCGCGGCTGGAAGATGGCGGAAAACAATGAACGCCAGGGCGACGTGATTGATGGCGCTGACGCGCTCGACAACAAACGCGGATCAGCACCGGGACAGTTCCTGCATATTGACGATCAGTATGGCCATGCAATCATTGTTCTCTTGCCCGGGCCGCCGCATGAACTCCGTGGGATGTTTGAAGAGCATGTCTTCGAGCGCTTGAAGAGGCTGGTTCCGGCGCAACACATCGCCACTCGCGAATTGAAAATCGGCATGATTGGCGAATCAATGGTCGATAAGCGTGCAGCGCCGATTTACAAAGCAGCCCAGGGCGTTGAGACGACAATCCTTGCCGGAACGCCCGGCGAAGTGCAGCTGCATCTCCGCGCGCAGGCCAGTTCGTTTGAAGAAGCGCAGAAACGTGTCGATGCGCTGGCTACTCTGCTTGAGGACGAGTTTGAAGACGCCATCTTTGCCACCAAAGGCGAGAGCATGGAACAGATTGTTGGTTATTACCTGGGCATGCGGGAAAAGACGCTGGCCGTGGCCGAGTCCTGCACAGGCGGCATGCTGGCCGCGAGGATCACTTCCGTTCCCGGCAGTTCGCGTTATTTCCTGGGCGGGGCCGTGGTCTACGAAAATTCTGTCAAAACAGCTTTGGCGGGAGTTCCTCCTCTATTGATCGCGGAACATGGCGCGGTTAGCAGCCAGGTTGCCGCGGCGCTTGCGGAAGGCATTCGCAACAGTTGCAAATCAAGTTTTGGGATCGGCATCACGGGCGTAGCCGGGCCGGCGGGCGGATCGGATGAAAAGCCCGTAGGTCTGGTCTTCCACGCGCTTGCTGACGGCAGCCATACGGAAGTCATCGAGCGTACTTTTCCCGGAGATCGCGACCGCATACGCCATTGGGCCACGCAACAAGCCCTGGACATGGTCCGCCGCAAGCTGATGTAACATGCGCCTCTTTATTGCATTGGATATACCGGCAGACATACGCGCGCGTCTTACCGAATACATGGAACAAGCACGCGCGCTGGCACCTGAAGCTCGTTGGGCCCGAGTGGAGGGCTTGCACGTCACGTTGAAGTTTGTTGGCCACGTTGATGATGCCAGAGTGGACCAGATAAAAGCTGCGCTGAAATCGATCAAGATCGCGCCCTTTGAAGTGAACTTTGCCGGTGTGGGATTCTTTCCCAATCCCAACGCAGCGCGCGTTTTCTGGGCGGGAGTCGATGGCGGCGATCATCTGCCCCGATTGGCTTCAACTATTGATGCGGCCCTGGAAAAGCTCGGGTTCGAGCGCGAAACCAAGCCTTACCATCCGCATCTCACATTGGCGCGAACGAGCTCACGACCTGTGCGCGAGTTACGACCGCTGGTACCTGATTCGCCGCCGCAGTTCGGTACAATGACTGCGCGCGAATTCTTCTTGTACCAGAGCCAGCCGCAAAAAGGCGGCTCGAAATATACCAAGCTGGAAGGATTCAGGCTCGAGTAGCGCTACACAATTCATGAGCATTTATCTCATCGTCGCCGTTGTCGCTTACCTCCTGGGCTCGATTCCCTTTGGGTATCTGCTGGTGCGCATCTTTCGCGGTGAAGACATACGCCAGACCGGGAGTGGAAACATCGGCGCGACAAACGTCGCACGCTCCGGCGCTAAGGGGCTTGGCATAGCAACTTTGGTTCTCGACGCGCTCAAAGGCGCTTTAGCCGTCTGGTTGGCCATTCTCGTTGCTGGGTCAAAATACAATCTCTGTGGTGACTTTGTTGAACATCCCTGCGCTCCGCCTTTGCGTTTAATGGCCTTGGCAGCGCTTGGCGCCGTCCTTGGCCATGTCTTCCCCGTCTGGCTGCGTTTTAAAGGGGGCAAAGGTGTTGCCACGGCTCTCGGCGTATTCTGCGTCTTGTTTCCTAAAGCCATTCTGCTGGCTCTGGCGATTTTCATTCTTGTTGTGGCAATCACACGCTATGTTTCTTTCGGCTCCATTCTTGGCGCCATCGCATTCCCTGTGGCCGCCTACTTCATGCAAAACGCTGACTGGCTCTCTCTGCTTCTTGCTTCCGGCGTCTCGGTGATCATCATTTTGAAGCATCATCAAAATATCGGTCGCCTGCTTGCCGGAACTGAAAACCGATTCGGCGGAAGTAAACCTCAAGTCGCGGAGAAGCAGCTTTGAGCCGGATCGCCGTTATCGGCGCTGGAGCATGGGGCACGGCCCTGGCCATGGTGACAGGCCGTCGTGGCGACCATGAAGTGCGCTTGTGGGCGCTGGAAAAAGATGTCCTGCAAAGCATTGCCCGTTCGCGCACCAACGATCTGTTTCTTCCCGGCTGCGCTTTGCCGGCTTCCATCACGGCGACAAATGATTTCAAGGAAGCGCTCTCCGGCGCGGAAATCATTGTCAGCGTAATGCCTTCCCATCATTGCCGCAGGACTTTTGAGCATATGGCGCAATGGCTTCAACCGCACATGATTTTTGTGAGCGCCACCAAGGGGATTGAAAATGACACGCTGTTGCGCATGACCCAAGTAATCCATGAAGTGGTGGGACGGTTCTGCGGGTTTGAGCCAAAGATCGGCGCCATCAGCGGCCCGTCATTCGCCAAGGAAGTGGCGGAGAAACACCCAACTGCCGTTACCGTCGCCTCTGCCGATAGCGCCCTGGCAGCGCGCGTGCAGAAAGACTTTAGCGATCCAAGCTTCCGCGTTTACATGAATGATGATCTCACCGGAGTTGAATTGGGAGGCGCTCTCAAGAACGTGATTGCCATTGCCGCCGGAGTGTGCAGTGGCCTGGGTCTGGGCCACAATTCAGTGGCCGCGTTGATCACCCGCGGATTGGCCGAAATCACCCGGCTTGCCGTGGCATGCGGCGCTAAACCACAGACCATGTTTGGCCTCTCCGGCATGGGCGACCTGGTGCTCACATGCACCGGTGGTCTCTCACGAAATCGCAGCGTCGGTGAGGCACTGGGCCAGGGACAGCCTTTGCAGCAGATTATCGCAGGCATGCACGGAATGGTAGCGGAAGGTGTGCTTACCACAAACGCCGCTCTGGGTCTGGCCAAGCGATACCAGGTTGAAATGCCCATTACCGAGCAAATGTATGCCATCCTGCATGATGGCAAGTTTCCTCACGATGCCATTCGGGAACTGATGACTCGCCCCGGCAAGGTGGAGGATAAGTTCTAAGAGCCTGCTCATTCAGCTCCCTCTTATGCCCCCGAAATCGCTTTTTTCTCGGGGAAATTCCTTAATTCATGCATGGCTGAATCGCTAATCCGCACCGCTCTGGAGTACTTCCGTAATCGCGGGAAACGTCTCTTTTTTGGTTAGATTTAGGGTGATTTCAGCATACAATTTGATGATTACGTCTCTGGCTTTATGAAACTGCCGTTGCCCGCCCGGATACCGATTCTCTACCTGATTCTCATCGTGTTGATAGCGGTGGGAGTGGTGCCGCTTTATTTCTATGCCACCAAGATGGTGGACAGAAACCGCGAAACTCTGGGAAGCAATGAAAAACTGTTGCAGAACAGCGTAACCACCACACTGGCCCAATCGATTGCGCAGCGCGAGAAAGATATCAACTCCACGCTTTCAAGTCTCGCCTTCTCTATCAAGGTCACAAGCAGCGGCAACCTGAGCGGCAAGAACATTGAAGCGCCAGACGTAAAGGCGCTGCTGCAGAACTACATTGAAGATCCAGACTCAATCGTGCCTTACGCTCGACTGGTTAACACAGAAAACCAGCTAATGCTGAAACTGGGCACTATTGAACCTGATACCTTCCTGGAAAGAGAGCTGGATCGCGGTCTGGCCGCTGCGCATGACGGACGCGAGTACAGCGGAGATCCGCTTGCTATCGGTTCCGGCAAACAAGCCCGCACTGTCATGGTGGTGGGGAAGCCTGTCCTCAGCGCCGATCATATCTATCTCGGATCGCTTGAGCTTGTAATTGATTTGCAATACCTGGTCAAGCAGCTCCAGCAAGCCAAGAACACACAAAATCTGGATACTTTCGTTGTGGATCGTTCAGGCCGCGTCGTCGCATCGCCTAGTCCGCGCTATGCCACCGGCCAGGACATGAACTCCAATGAACTGGTAAAGAATTTCGTCGATCAGAAGGGTAAAGTGCCGGTCGCCGTCACCATGGACTACTCGGTCCAGGAAGGCAAGAACCGCATTCCGATGCTCGGCACGTATTTTCCTGTAACAGGTTTGGGCTGGGCCGTGGTCGCGCAGAAAACCCAGGACGAAGCTTATATCGACATTACTGACATGCGTCGCGACGCCATCCGCGCCGCTTTAATCGCCATCGCTTTCAGCATCTTTGTGGGTATCTGGGCGGCGCGGCGTCTCACCACGCCGCTGCATGTGCTGACTCAATCCAGCCGCACCATTGCCGGCGGAGATTTTAAACATCGTGTCCGTCTGAAGAGTCGCACAGAGTTTGGCGAACTGGCGCAGACTTTCAACACCATGACGGACGATCTGGAGCAGTTCGTCGATGATCTTAAGAAAGCCGCGGAAGAAAACCGCACGCTGTTCCTGAGCTCCATCCAGATGCTGGCAGGCGCGGTCGACGAAAAAGATCCGTACACACGCGGCCATTCTGACCGCGTCACGCGTTACTCCGTCCTCATCGCCACGGAGATGGGCTTGAAAGAAGAAGATATCGAAAAGATCCGAGTCTCCGCGCAACTGCATGACGTAGGCAAAATCGGCATTGAAGACCGCATCCTGAAAAAACCGGGCGCGCTTACGCCGGAAGAATTCGAGATCATGAAGACGCATACCACCAAGGGCGCCGCAATTCTGCGTCCGGTGGAAGCGCTGCGGGACATGCTGCCGGGAATCGAACTGCACCATGAATCGCTCGATGGCCGCGGTTATCCGCACGGGCTCAAAGGCGAACAGATTCCTCTGATGCCACGCATCATCATGGTCGCGGACACGTTTGATGCCATGACCACCAACCGGCCGTATCAGGCGGCAATGGACCCGGAATATGTGATTCGTATCATCAATTCGCTGGCAGCGACAAAATTCGATCCCACGGTTGTGGCGGCAATGACGAAGGTATTTGAGACAGGTAAGCTGCGCATCCATCGCGCGGCCACGGTAAGCGGCGAAGAAGCCACGGCTGCAGCCGCGGTCAGCGCGCAGACTCAGGCATAAGGTTGATTGTTACTACTGCCTTGCCCGGGCGAGAATCATTTTTTCCTCAGCTTTAGCCCTTCTTCTTTCAGGCTAAGAAACCACAGGTATATTTCATCCACCCTCTGGATGTCCTTCTCCAGCATGGCATGATCCGCATATCTCCGGATGAAGCTTTCTTCGTGCCCGCGTTTGAGCACTGTCATGACCTCGAATAATTCATGCACCTTGGAATGCATGATCCTCAAATCCGCGATCAGGCGCATCTCATCGATGTTAAGCTGTGGTTCGTCATTTGCTCTGGTCATCGTCTTCTCGCTCTCCCGCAAGTCTTGTGTTTAGATGCCGCGGTGGCCGCTTCCCGAACTGCTGAATCAACGAAAAACCGGTAAAAAAACCTTGAATCCCCCATTTCCCTCAAACTTTAGCTTAAGTCATAGGCCCATGTCTCGTAAATCTCCCAGCAGGAGCCGCAGCAGTGAATACTAGAGGCGCATACCGATATAATCAAAGCTTCAGCAGATACTCATAAACGCGATGATTCAGACCTTATTCGGAACACCACAACCATCGTTCCTCGACAAAATGAAGCAGGCGGTCACGCGCACGCGCGAGAACCTGAGCGAGCGCATTGATGAAGTGATGGCCTTGACCAAGGAGATCGACAGCAGCACGCTGGACGATCTGGAAGGGATCCTGCTCGGCTCTGATCTGGGCATGAAAACCACACAGGAGATATTGTCAAAACTCCGCGAGAAAGCCGATCGCAAGCAGATCAAGGATACCGCCGAGCTTAAAAAATTGATCAAGGAGCAGGTGCTTGCCATTCTGAACGCGACTCCCGCACGTGCCGGCAAACCTGCGAAAGGCGAGCCGGAAATCATTATGGTAGTGGGGGTGAACGGCACAGGGAAAACAACCACTATCGGCAAGCTGGCGCACGCTTTGCGCACTGAACGCAAAACCGTTCTGCTCTGCGCGGCAGACACGTTCCGCGCCGCAGCCATTGAACAGCTTGAAGTCTGGGGCTCACGTACAGGCGTGGAAGTGATCAAGACCAAGCCGGGCGGCGACCCTTCAGCGGTGCTTTATGATGCGCTCAACGCCGCCAAGGCCCGCCACACGGACAGCGTGATCATCGATACCGCCGGCCGCCTGCACACGAAAAGCAGCCTCATGGCCGAGTTGGAAAAAATGAAGCGTACCGCGCAACGTATTATTCCCGGAGCGCCGCATGAGGTCCTGCTCGTGATGGACGCCACCACCGGCCAGAACGGATTGCAGCAGGCGCGTATGTTCACCGAATCGGCAGGCGTGACGGGAATTGTTCTTACCAAGCTCGACGGTACGGCAAAAGGCGGCGTCGTGGTGGCCATTTCCCGTGAGCTTGGCTTGCCGGTGCGATATGTGGGAGTGGGTGAAAAGGTCGGCGATCTCTTGCCGTTCAATGCTGAGAATTTTGCCGAGTCATTATTCTCGACGAACTAATTTCGCGAATCGGCCATCGTGTAAATCATGGCATTTTCTGCACAAGACGAGCACTTCATGCGTCGCGCAATAGAGCTTGCGCGCCGTGGCAACGGACTTACCTCTCCCGGCGCTCGCGTCGGTGCGGTCATTACCGACGCCAGTGGGCAGTTCGCTGGCGAAGCCTTCTACACATTTGATGGCCTGAAGCACGCAGAGATCCTGGCCCTTGAGCAAGCTGGGGCTCATGCTCGTGGCGGCACTATCTATCTCAATCTTGAGCCGCATTGCCATCAGGGTCGCACGCCGCCATGCACTGACGCACTGATTGCTGCGGGCATTAAGCGCGTGGTCGCGGCCATGTCAGATCCTAATCCCAAGGTTGCGGGAAAGGGATTCGAACAGTTGCGAGCAGCCGGGGTCGCGGTTGAAACAGGCTTGCTCGAAGCAGAAGCTCGCCGGATCAATGAAGCATTTGCGCGGTTCATCCTAGCTCGCAAGCCGCTGGTCACTCTGAAATCTGGCATGACGCTGGATGGCAAAATCGCTCCGCCACCTGGTGATTCCTTTAACCCATCAGCTTTGGGCGCGACCGGCGCTACCGGGGGCTGGATCACCAGCGAAGAAGCTCGCGCTCACGTGCAAGAGCTGCGACACGAGTCAGATGCGATCATGGTCGGCGTTGGCACCATCATCGCGGACGATCCTTTGCTCACCGACCGCACCGGTCTTCCTCGACGGCTACCGCTGCTGCGCGTTGTGCTTGACTCGCGCCTGCGTTGTCCGCTGGAATCCCGCCTGGTCAAGACCGCCAAGGATGACGTGCTGATCTTCTGCTCCTTTGCCGAAGAAAAAAAACGCCGTCTCCTGGAAGAACATGGCATTCGCGTGGAACAGATCCCGCTAGGCTCGAGCGATGGCCGCCCCGACCTCGCCAAAATCGCCGCTCGTCTGGGTGAATTAGGGATCACCAGCCTGCTCATTGAAGGTGGCGCACTGGTTAACTGGACCGCGCTTGCCGCGGGCGTGGTGGACAAAATTTTTCTTTATTACGCGCCCAAGATTCTTGCCGGTGGCGGATCTGTGCCTTTTGCCGGCGGCGAAGGGTTCCGCCGTCTCAGTGAAGCAGCGCAGGTGAAAGACATCGTTCTACATCGCTTCGGCGAGGATTTCGCGGTCGAAGGCTACCTGCGCGATCCTTATCTGGCGCCGGAGGCGCATATTTGATGTTTACCGGACTCATTCGGGAAACGGGCGAAATCGCTTCCACCGAGCGCATGGCTGGCCAGAACCGCGGCTCCGTCACACGCCTCACTATCAAGGCCGCGACCATTCCGTCCGAATTGAAGACTGGTGACAGCGTCGCCGTGAACGGCGTCTGCCTCACCTCGCTTGACATCGGGGAACATCAATTTTCTGCCGACCTTGCAGAAGAGACTTTAAACCGTACATCGCTGCAACGATTGAAAGCCGGGACAATTGTGAATCTGGAATTACCGGCCAAGGCCCAGGACCGCATGGGTGGCCATGTGGTGCAGGGTCACGTGGACGGCGTCGGCTCCATCGTCAGCCTGCAAAAGATCAAGTTTCGCGATGACTGGCGCCTGATTGTCGAATTGCCGCCTGAGCTTTCGCGATATGTGGTTCCGCAAGGCTCGATCACGATTGAAGGCATCAGTCTCACCGTAGCAGGCATTGATGGCAGGCACGTGGAAATCGCTATCATCCCGCACACCTGGCAAACGACCAACCTTCGCGCACTCCGCGATGGCGACCCAGTGAATATTGAAGTGGATGTTCTGGCAAAATACGCCGAGAAGATGGCCCACGGCAGGATACAAGGCAAGCTTACGGCAGCGGAACTGATACGACTGGGTTTCTAAATCGGGGCACGCTGCAAACAAAAGATCAGCACGCCAGGTTCGACCGTGCTGATCTTTCGATAAAGCGCAAGGGAGGGTCGGTGCGCTTCTAAAATTGTCTTCAGTTCTTAGGCGTGCCCACTCACCGCCAGAACCACATAAACCAGAGCAACTGCCACGGCTGCCCATATCCGGAAATTCTTGAATTGTTGCGACTCGCTCATCTCGTCTGTCCTTTTCCTTAAATTCAGGGGGAGGACCGATCTAACATTCAGGATCATGCGCCCACACTGCACGGTACAAAATTAAAGCGATGTTAAATTTCCTAATGCTGCTCGCGCCCCGTACTGGCTTCGACAACCCCTGAAGGGCGTCCTGCCAGCAGTAGCCGGAAACCACTGAAAGCAAAGGATTAAAGTGGATGGAAATCTATCGTAGAGCGAATGATCGGTTGCAAACCTGTAGAAATACCTACCAAAACAGCTTCATAAATCCAGTCGGTGGCAAATCGGCGACAATAAACCTCTGCTCTCGTCCCACATTTTTCATCACCGCTTCTGCCGCCAAATATCCGCTACGGACAGCGCCTTCCATCGTCGCGGGCCAGCCAGTCGCCGTCCAATCGCCCGCCAGGAAAATTTGCGGCCACTGCGTTTTTGCCGCCGGACGATATTTGTCCAGTCCGGGAAGAATCGCGTAGGTGGCATAGATTTCCTTGATCACCGTGGACTTCACCAGCTTCGCTTCGCGCACAGCGGGAAAGAATTCAGCCAATTCCCGAGTGGCCAGTTCCAGTATTTCTTCGCGCGATTTCTGCACCAGCGATTTTGACGCGCTTACAACCAACTCAACATAGCTGCCTTGACCAGCGTTTTCCCGGCCTTCATGAAATTTTGATTTATGAAACATCCATTGAATCGTGCGGTCCAGCAGCACCGCATGTGGCAGAGGCGTGATCTCACGGTCAAACCACAGGTGAATTCCCGTGATCGATGACGGCTCAAAGCTTGCGAGTTGTTGCTTGATCGGCTCGGCAGATTGGTCCGGCGGCAGCAGGCTGGCCACGTTCTGAAATGGCGCCGCCAGCACGACAAAATCAAACTGTTGTTCGCCTGCGCCGGTCAACACGCCCACGCGGTCTTGCTTGGGTCTCATGGCGGTGACTGACGACCGCAGCAGCACCTCACCACTTTTGGCGCGTATATAGTCAATCGCCTTTCCATACAAATCCGACAGCGGGATGCTGGGCAGTCCCATCCTGCCGGCCGCCGCAGACTTCATAAATGATTCACGAAAGACCTGCGTAGCATAGCGCACGGAAATGCGATCCAGATCTTCATTCAGCGCGCTTACCAACACGGTCTTCCAGAACCGCTCAATCGCCTGTTCCGTCTGCTTGTGTCGCCGTAACCATGAAAGAAAATCCTCCGATGAGTCCTGGGGCAGGCCGCGGCTCATCACCGCCATGGCCCGGGAGATCGCAATTTTGTCACCGGCACTCAGCATCTTGGCGCCAAGAAATGTTGGAACGTTATGCATCGGAGCAGGAAGAAATGATGGCGCCATTCTGCTGGTGCGACCGCCGGGCTCGATGAATGTCAATTCGTCAAACCATCGGATTTTCTCACTCACGCCCAGGCGATCGTAAAAATTAATCAGGTTCGTGCAGCAGCCAAGCAGCACATGCTGGCAGTTATCCACCACTTCGCCGGTGCCTGGATGTTCGTAAGAAGAGGCGCGACCTCCAACGTAGGGCCTCCGCTCAAAGACACTGACGCGCAGTCCTGCCTCGGCAAGCGCGCAGCCCGCAGCCAGTCCGGCGAGTCCGCCGCCCACGATTGCCACGTTATATTGTCGGGTATCGACTGTCATGCGATGCGGAGCAGAAATCCGCGCGATAGCACTTTCAATTTTTCCCAGAGAGTCAGCCTAACGCGTTCCGTGAGCACGTCGTAATTACGGTCCGCGATTTTCTGCAGCAGGCGGCTATAAATTTCCACCAGCACCCAGAGAGCGGCCCGGCTGTCCTCATCGATCAATTCCATCAGCCACTTCGCCGACTCATAATACTTACGCGCGCGCTCAGCTTCGTATTCCAGGGCAGGACGTAGTTGCTGTACTTGGGCGGGATTTTGCAAAACACTCGAAGCAAAATTGGCTGCCGTTAGATTGCTACGCGCCATGTCTTCCGCGGGAATATAAATCCGTCCCATGGAAGCGTCTTCTTTAATGTCACGGATGATATTGGTCAATTGGAATGCCAGCCCGCAGTCTTCCGCCAGAAATTCCGCCTTTGTATCCTGATAGCCAAAGATACGTATGCACACCAAACCGACAACAGAAGCAACGTAATAGCAATACTGCTTCAGGTCTTCGAACGTTTCGCATAGGATGGCCGGCGACTCTGCTGAAGCTGGCGGGATATCCAGATCCAGGCCAGTGCCGTAGACCAATTTTTCAAAAAGCTCTGGCGGAATCTTGAATTTCGTTTGCGCATCACCCAGCGCCATCAGCACAGGATCATCGGTTGCTTTGCCGGAAAATACCGCCTTCGCCGCGTCCAGCCATTCGGTAAGCTTCTGGCGCTTTAACCGCGGATCAACTCCCGGCTCGTCAGAAATATCGTCGGCGTGGCGCATGAATGCGTACACCGCGCTCAGCGCGTTACGCTTTTCCGAAGGCAGCACCATGAAACCGTAATAGAAATTCTTGGCCGCCCTGCGTGATATGCCACGGCACACCGCATAGGCATGGCTGAGCTGGTCACTCACAGGAGCTTGCCCATGGCCGCGCGAAGCACCAGCATCAGTTTGCGCGATTTCGAAATCTCCGGCCGAGTCCGCAACACGTCAAAGCCCTGGCGCTCAATGGCATTCAGGATCTCCTGGCCACCGCGGCTGAAGAGCTCAAGATCAACCGCCAATTCGCGATTGACCATTTTTACCAGCGGCAGTCCTCGGCCAAACCAATTGCGCGCCCGCTCAACCTCAAATTTCATCATAGCCACAAATTGCGGTGTTGCATGCCGTTGCGCAATGTCGTCGCCGCTTACCCCAAAGCGGCGCAGGTCTTCCAGCGGAAGATAAATTCGGCCTTTGCCATAATCCACGAAAACGTCCTGCCAGAAATTTGCCAGTTGCAGCGCGGTGCAGGTGTGGTCAGAGAGTTGCTGCCGTTCGGCGTCACTATAGCCGCAAAGGTAAAGAACCAGATGGCCGACCGGGTTTGCTGAATAACGGCAGTAAGCAAGAATGTCGTCGAACGTCTCAAAACGCGTTACGGTCTGGTCCTGCCGGAACGCGACCAGCAAATCAGAGAACTCGTGCTGTGGGATGCTGAATTGCTTCACTGTGTCAGCCAGCGCAACAAACACGGGATGCTTCGGCGATCCCGCATAGCAGGCGTTTAGCTCTGCCTCCCACTGGTCCAGCAATTCCAGCGATTGTTGCGGATCACCCACTTCGTCGCCCAGATCATCAGAGATCCTGCAGTAGGCGTACACATTGTAAAAATGCTGGCGCAGGCGGCTGGGCAGAAACCACGTGGCAACCGAAAAATTTTCATAATGCGATTTTGCCAGCCGCTCGCAATAGGCACGCGCTTCTTCCAGTGAAGGCGCTGTGACCGGAATGCGATACGATTCCGGCAGCGCATTCCACCCGAGCGGCATGGACGAAGTGCTTGTGCGCGATACTGACATGATCAGTGGCCGGGAATGATGGCCGTTTTAATCTGGCTCCCGCGGTCCAGCATCTGTTGCAGGACTTGCTTCAATTTGGAAAGAGGCGCCTCACCGGTAACGTAGTCGGTGCTCTTCACGTTCTTTTCCGCAATCAGTGAAAACGCCTTGCGGACGGTTTGCGGCGTGTGGTGGAACGTGGCTTTCAGCGTGATTTCAGAATAGTGCAGCCGGTTGGTGTCCAGCTCGACTTTCGTCCCGCTGGCGCATCCGCCAAAGAAATTTACCACGCCACCGCGGCGGACCATTTCCACCGCCCATTGCCAAGTTTGCGGGCGTCCCACGGCTTCAATCACAACATCCGCCCCGCGGCCTTCCGTTACGTCAATTACGCGGTCAATAGGATCGTGCGTTTTTCCTATCTGGACCACTTCGTCCGCCCCAAATCTTTTTGCAGCCGCCACCTGTTCAGCGCGCTTCACTACCGAAATCACTTTGCATCCGGTCAGCTTGGCAACCTGTACCAGCATCAATCCCAACGGGCCGGCCCCGATGACGGTGACGGTATCGCCAATGTCCGCACCCGTTTCCTGCAATCCTCGCAAGGCGCAGGCCAGCGGCTCGGTCATGGCCGCCGATTCAAAACTCAGGTCATCCGGCAGCGCCAGCATGTTGGTTTCAACAATGCGCCGCGGAATCTTGATGTATTCCGCATATGCGCCGTTATTGAACAAAAGATCTTCGCAGATGTTTTCCTGGTGTTTCAGGCAATAAAAGCATGCGCCGCAGGGAGCCGAGTTCAACGCGACAACTTTCATGCCACGGCGAAAATCGCGCACGCCCGGCCCGACTTCTTCAATCACACCTGAAAGTTCGTGGCCAAAGAGCGCCGGCGGAACAATCATCCGCGCGTGATAACCGCGCTGATACACCTTGAGATCAGTCCCGCAGGTAAGCGCCACGTTCACTTTCACCAGCACCTCGCCGGGTTCAAGCGTGGGAATAGGCACCTTCTCAATCTTGATGTCCTCTTTGCCATAGAGGACTGCGGCTGTCATTTGTCCTTTCAAATACGTTTCCCCCATTCCAATCCGGGTTGGATAACTATCTTCATTGAGTCCGGCGAAGGATGCGAAGCAAGTTGAATCGCCTCTACTGATTCCTCCAGCGGAAATCGGTGCGAAATCAGCCGGGCAAAATCAATTTCCCCGCTGAACACCAGGCGCACGTTCTCGTCCTGCAAATCGACTGACGCACTATACGAGCCCAGCAAAGTCTTTTCGTCCATGCACACCGCCGCAGGATCAATTGCCACTTCGCTCCGTTGCGTCTGCGCAAAAAGCATGATTCTTCCCCCCGGACGCGTGGCATCCATGGCGGGCTTTATCAAGCTATTTCCCGCCGTCGCCAGGATCGCTGCGTCTGCTCCGCGCCCGTCAGTAATCTCCCTGACCCGTTGCGCCGGATCTTCCGACCCTGCATTCACATTGTGCTTTAACCCGAAGCTCTCACTTATTTTAAGGCGTTGGGGATACAAATCGGAAGTTACCACGGTCGCACCCGTCCGTTTGGCCAACGCAGCCAAAATGATCCCAATCGGCCCCTGGCCTATAACCAGCACCGTTTCATCGCTTTGCAGCTGTAACGATTCAATTGCTTTCAGGCACGTATTCACTGGTTCGATAAATGAAGCCTGTTCGTACGAAACCTGGTCGGGGATTTTCACCACTCCCTTGCGTACTATCCAGTCCATCACGCGAATGTATTCGGCAAAACCGCCACCGCTGGCCTCAAATCCAGCAGTCGCACCGACCTGTTTATAAACAGGACATTGTGCAAAAACCTTTTTTCGGCAGTAATAGCATTCACCGCAGGGAATGTGATGGAAAACCATTACTCGATCGCCAATGGCAAAGTCCTTTACGCCTTGACCCATCGCAACCACTTGCCCCGCCATCTCGTGGCCGAAAATGCGAGGAGCGGAGTGCGATCCGGTCAGAATCTTCTTCAGGTCAGTGCCGCAAATGCCGCAGGTGTGCACACGTACCAGCAACTCTCCCTTGCCGATTTCCGGCACAGGGACCGTTTCCAGCCGGACATCATTTTTACCGCGATAGACAGCAGCCCGCATCGTCTGTGTGGGAGTGGGTTTTCCTTCCACGAATTCGGATTTGATGGCCGTATGCATGATCTAACGTTTTACTTCCAGGAACTCTGCTCTATCCAGTGTAACAATTTCTTTCGGTGGCAATGTGCCGGCAAAGTCCTTCTGTAACCTATCGGACAGAGCCATAATCGCGCGCTTGCTGTTCCGCGCAAGTGCCGCAATCCTGGCCCACTGCCATGGCCGCGGAGCAGCCCACAGCGCGAACCTGCCGCTCTGAAACTCTCCAGCAGCATTTAGGAATTTTCCCATCGGCGGCATGACAAAATCGGCCTCGTCTGAAATGGCTTTTACACAGCGAAACGCAATTTGCTCCTGCTGCGCCACTCGGGCCACGCCAGCAGCTTCCATATCGACGACCAGCCCATGAAAACGATTTACCAGTTCTCTCTTGGCTGCCGCTCCGGCAATGCCTGTGGCGCTCACAAGCACCCCACCGCTTACGTGGTTGCTATCGGCGGCGCATCGATACTCCGCTCCATCAGCTGCATCCACGACTACATTCGGCGTAAAAACACTTGCGACTTTCAAGCTCCGAATCAGCGCGCCTGCAAGCCCTACCGATATCAACAATGCCGGCCGATGGTCATCAACAATCGCGCGGGCTGCTCTTTCGGCGTTCTTACAACCAATTCCAGATACTACTGCGACGACGCTATCGCGCTCAAAGCACGTAAATCTTCTTTCGCCTGATGGAAGCGGTCCGCGCCGCCATTCGCGCACCAAGGGCGCAATCTCTCGTTCCATAGCCGCGACAATTGCAATCTTGCTCATGCATTCACCGTCGCAACCTGCGCTGCCGATTCGACGTACCCATGCGCCTGAAACCAATCGATGGCGCGCCGCAACGCATCTTCGACCGGCAAAACCTTGTATCCAAGCTCGCGTTCGGCCGTTGCCGACGAAGCAAACATTTTCTTGCGGCCCATCTTCACCGCGTCAATGGTGGCGCGGGGCTCTTTGCCCAGTACTATGCCGGTAAAAAACTGGTCGAACACGGCAAAACCCATGGCGACCGCGTGAGGGACTTTCATCGTCGGCGCGGGTAGTCCCGTGAGGGCCGCCAGTTTGTCGAGGATCTGTTTCAACGTAAGGTTCTCACCGCCCAGAATGTAACGCTGCCCCGGCCGCGCTTTTTCCATGGCCAGCAGGTGCCCGCGTGCAACTTCTTTCACGTCAGCCAGATTCAGGCCGGTATCAACATAGGCGGGAAACTTACGCTTTAGAAAATCGACCACGATCCTTCCTGTCGGCGTGGGCTTGATGTCATATTCACCGATCGGGGTCGTGGGATTCACTACCACTACATTCGCGCCATTATGGCCGGCTTCCAAAGCAATCTGCTCCGCCATGAACTTTGACCGCTTGTAGTGGCCCACCATGTCCTGGATAGAAACCGGGGAGTCTTCTCCGGCGATGTGGCCTTCGCGGGTAAATGCCATTGTCGCCACAGAACTGGTGTAGATCACACGACGCACGCCGCATTCCTGTGCCGCCTGAATGATTGCCCGCGTGCCCTCAACGTTTGACTGATACATCTGGTCAGGATCGCGTACCCACAGCCGATAATCGGCGGCAACGTGGAATACAAATTCACAGCCCGCCATGGCCTTCTTCAGCGACCCCGAATCGCGCAGATCGCCCGTGGCTGTCTCTGCTCGAAGATCGACGATATTGTCGAGACGGCTGGTTGGACGCACGAGCAACCGCAGGTCAGCGCCTTGCGCAGCTAAAGCGCGCGCCACGTGGCTGCCGACAAATCCTGTTGCTCCTGTAATGAAAGCCTTCATGCTTTGTTTTTTATCCCGAGCACAGCGAGGGAAACCTTATGACAAGTCATGGTTTTTCAGGAAAAGCAAGATCCTCGCCTTTGCTTCCGGCAATCAATGAAAAATCAAAAATGGCGTTCTACCCAGACAGCTACCTGCTGATAGGGCTCCCTCGCTAGGCTCGGGATAGCAAAAAATCTATTCCAGCGCTTCTGCCTGAATACCGATGTTCTTTTCTCCGGCGGCTTTTTTCTCCCAGTACTTGCGCACCCAGGCTTCAAAGCTTTTTCCTGCGGCAGGATCGCGTCCGCTAAAGGCAAGCGCGGCAATCTCCGAATATGGAATGGATATTTTCTGATCAGCGTCCTTGGGGAACAGCCGCACAGCGGAATCGGCCAATGTCTTGCCTGTCTTCCGATCGAAAATGTACCCTTCAACCTTGCTGCCGTCTTTGCGCGTGATCGTCACATCGCCGCGATAGTCGAAAGCCTTTTCCAGCGCCTGGCGAACCTCTTCCTCGCCAGCCAGCTCCGGCACCCAGCCTTCCAGCTTTTCATGCTTGAATCCCGGCGCGACCTCGAGCGAATCGGCGGCATTAACAGCGTTGTTCGGAACTGACTCCGTCATGCACTGGTCTCCTCAAGCTGGCTGGAGGATTCTTCGATCTGGACCAGCGGATTGTAGCTGTGAACGGGACGCACATGCTCGTTCAACAGCTTCATCGCATGTTCATCTTTGTGCCGCGTAAAGATCGTAGCCTTGGCCGTGGCCAGCAGGCCGCGCAAGGAACTGAAAGTTTCGTTCACCGCCGAAGCCTCATAGCCGCTGTGAACCATGCAATTGGCACACTTGGGATTGCCGGATTCTGTCCCGTACTCATGCCACGCCGTGCTGTCCATCAGGTCCTGGAAAGTGTCGGCGTAGCCGTCCTGCAAAAGATAGCAGGGCTTCTGCCAGCCAAAAATGTTGTACGTGGGCATGCCCCACGGAGTGCACGCATACTGGCGTTCACCCATCAAAAACTCCAGGAAGAGCGGAGACTGGTTGAACTGCCAGCTCTTCTTGCGGTTCGACAAGATGGCGCGAAACAGCTTGCGCGTGCGCGCGCGGCCAAGAAAATGCTTCTGGTCTGGCGCTTTGTCATAGGAGTAACCGGGCGAAAGCATCATGCCTTCGACTCCGAGTTCCATCATCTGATCAAAATGCTCGCGCACACTGTTGGGATCGGCGCCGTCGAACAATGTCGTGTTCGTCGTCACGCGAAAGCCGCGCCGTAAGGCTTCTTTCATGCCTTCAATCGCCTGGTCATAGCCGCCTTCGCGGCAGACGGAAAAGTCATGGTGTTCGCGTTCGCCATCTACATGGACAGAAAACGTCAGGTACTTACTCGGCTTGAACAGATCGAGCTTTTCCTTGAGCAGCAGCGCAGTGGTGCACAGATAGATATATTTCTGGCGCGCCACCAACCCTTCCACGATCACGTCGATCTGGGGGTGCATCAGCGGCTCACCGCCGGGAATACTAACCATGGGGGCGCCGCACTCGTCCACCGCGCGGAAACACTGCTCCGGCGTGAGTTCTTTCTTCAGGATGTGCGCCGGATACTGGATCTTGCCGCAGCCCGCGCACGCCAGGTTACAGCGAAACAGCGGCTCCAGCATCAGCACCAGCGGATAGCGCTTGCGTCTGGCCAGCTTCTGTTTGACAACATAGCTCGCCACTGTCCACATCTGTGAAATTGGTACCGGCAAATCTTGTCTCCCTTGTAGTTCTTCTCATCACAGCCGAGGGCGGCTATGCTCCAAATTCTCAAAAACCGCAAACGTCCTCGCCTGCGCTCTTTCATTCTTTTGTGGCACAGCACTCTTGCCCGTGCTCTGCATCGTGCGCGTTCTTGTACCTGATCCGTGCCAATCCGCGCTAAGGTTTTACTTTTCAGATCACCCGATTTCCCAATCACCGGATGACCCGATCTCCCTACCCTCTCGCGTACCCCACACTTCCCTCTTCGTACAACGCTGAGAAATCACGCGCGTATGTTGAAAGCGCGATCAATGGGAAGTAATCGCGATACAGGTGGTACGCCAGATAAAACACTCGCGGAAAGCCTGTGCCCGTATATTGATCTTCATCCCAATGTCCGTCAGACCGCTGCGTTTCCAGCAAATACAGAATGCCGCGCTGGACAGACTCGCTGCGCGTATCGCCCGCCGCCAGCAATCCCATGATCGCCCACGCCGTTTGT
Organism: Acidobacteriaceae bacterium; assembly: GCA_027307045.1. Lineage (GTDB taxonomy): Bacteria > Acidobacteriota > Terriglobia > Terriglobales > Acidobacteriaceae > Angelobacter. Next base: position 4,281 of record DAHUXR010000035.1, on the reverse strand, counting down.
GAAGGCGTGCTTGGTCCGATGCCGCGCGTCGTCGCGTCATCATAAGATCCGCAGCTCTCACCCCAGCCGCCGTCAGAGTTCTGCACCATGCGCAGCCATTCCGCGCCCTGCTGCACGTAAGGCTCGTGATGATCAACGCCCATGGCCTGCAAGCCGCGCAGCACCAGCATGGTTCCGTAAATGTAGTTCACGCCCCAGCGCCCAAACCACGAGCCATCGGGCTCCTGCTCGCTCAGGATGAACTTGATCGCTTTCTTTATACGCTTGTCATCACCAGTTACACCGTATGCCGCCAGCATCTCCAAAACGCGGCCAGTGATGTCCACTGTCGGAGGATCGAGCATGGCGTTGTGGTCTGCAAACGGAATGTTCTGAAAGACCATGCGCGTGTTGTCTTTGTCAAAAGACGCCCATCCGCCACTCTTGCACTGCATGGCAAAAATCCAGTCGACGGCGCGCTGGCTGACCTCATGCTGATAGCGCTCACGCGGATTCTCGACTTTATCCAGGCCCAGCAGCACCATGGCTGAGTCGTCCACGTCAGGATAAAACTCATTGTTAAATTCAAAGTACCAGCCGCCTGGCTCGACGTTTGGAACTTTCACGGCCCAATCGCCCTTGGTGCGGACTTCCTTGCTCAGAATCCAGTCCGCTGCTTTCAGCATTCGCGGATCGTTTTTCGAGACGCCGCTTTCGCCCAGCGCAAACAGCGCCAGCGCCGTGTCCCACACAGGAGACATGCACGGCTGCATGCGGAACGTTGGTTCCGAATGGTCGGCAATACCGGGTTCATCAATGCCCAGCTTCTCAAACTCACTCACTGCGCGGATCACCTGCGGATCGTCCGTCGAATAACCCAGACAGCGCAACGCCACAATGGAGTTCAGAATGCCCGGATAGATTGCTCCCAGCCCGTCCGACTTTTCAAAGCGCTCCAGCATCCAGCGTTCGGCTTTCTTGAGCGCCAGGTAGCGCAGCGGGCGAATATGGAAGCGTTCACAGAAATGCACGACGCGGTTCAGCACCAGGAAGAAGTTTCTCCACGAAATTTTCTCGGCGGTCCATTTCAGGTGCAGGTGCTTGCCGTGGCGACCGCCTACAAACAGCTCGTCGATTCCCATCTCCGCGGAAATCTTCTTGAACGGCTTCTTGGCGTAGGCGATAGATAGTGGTACGAGAATGGCCCGCGACCACGACGAAATTTCATACAAGTTGAACCAGAACCAGTTGGGAAAGAGCACGATCTCCGGCGGAACGGCAGGCACGGCTTCCCAGTCATACTGGCCAAGGAAACACAGATAAATCTTGGTAAAGGTATTGCACTCCGTGGCGCCGCCCAGTTCCAGAATCTTGACACGCGCGCGCTCCAGCACCGGATGGTCCGGCTTGTAGCCCATCAGCTTCAACGCAAAATAAGCTTTTACTGAAGCACTGATGTTGGAAGGCCCGCCGGTAAAAATAGGCCAGCCACCGTCCGCATTTTGATGACGGATAATTTCCGGCACTGCGCGCTGCATCCGGCCTGGATTGCCGGTGCCTAGCAGCGTGTGAATTGCGATGTAGTCCGACTCAAGCGTGGTATCGGCTTCCAGTTCGCCGCACCAGTAGCCTTCTTCATGCTGCTGCGTAAAAAGGTATTCGCGCGCCTTCTCAATGCCAAAGGACACGCGTTCCAGCATGTCATCGATTTTTCCAAAAAGCATATGCGCTGCTTGCGCGCCAAACTTCTTGCTCATGGATTTACTCCGCGGCAGCGGGGGCTGCAGCAATTGCTTCCACAATCTCCGGCGGCAGGCCAAAGCGGACGTTTTCCGGCATGACCTCCACTTCACGGATTGTGGTGAACCCTTTTTCCTTTAAGAAATCGACCACCTGCTCCACCAGTATCTCCGGCGCGGACGCGCCCGCCGTGAGCGCAACCGTCTTTTTCCCGGTAAGCCAATCGGGCTTTATGTCGCTCGCCTTATCGATCAGGTAAGAAGGCGTTCCCAGATTGGTTGAAACCTCGACCAGCCGGTTGGAGTTGGAGCTGTTCTCAGACCCCACCACCAGTAGCAGATCGGCCTGGTGGGCCACGTCTTTTACCGCTGTCTGGCGGTTCTGCGTGGCATAACAGATGTCTTGCGCGTGCGGGCCTTCGATCAACGGGAACTTCTTCCGCAGCGCGTCAATCACATCTTTGGTTTCGTCCAGGCTGAGTGTCGTCTGTGTGATGTAGGCGATCCGTGTAGGATCGGGGACCTCAAGGGCATCCACTTCACTGGCGCTTCCCACTACCTGGGTAACTTCCGGGGCTTCGCCCAGTGTGCCGATGACCTCATCATGGTCATGATGGCCGATAAGGATGATGCTGTAGCCGCCTTTGGCGTACTTTACAGCCTCAACGTGGACCTTGGTCACCAGCGGGCAGGTAGCGTCAATCACCCGCAGATCGCGCAGCTTGCTGGCCTCGCGTACGCTGGGTGAAACGCCGTGCGCACTGTAAATAAGGCGCTGGCCGTCTGGAACCTCATAAACTTCATCAACAAAGATCGCGCCCTTGGCTTTCAGCTCTTCCACCACGTAGCGGTTATGGACGATCTCTTTGCGCACGTAGATCGGCGGCCCAAAGGCGTCCAGCGCAATGCGGACGATATCAATGGCCCTTACCACTCCGGCGCAAAAACCCCGGGGCTTCAGCAGCAACAAAGTCTTAGTTTCTGGTGTCATTGTGATCTGTTGATTATACCCTTTTGTACACTTTTCCTTGCCTGTATCTTAACCAATAAAGACCTTTCTGAATAAGCCAACTCATTGAATTATCGATATTTAGCAGTAATCAGGCAGGATCAGGGGGTGAACGGGGAAGGGCTTTAGGCGAGATCCAACGCGGCCGTCCGTAGTTTACTTGGGGCAGTCTTTAGTGCACTGAATGGACGTTCCTTCCTCCGGCGGTACCGATGTCAGGATCTTTTTGAGATCGAACGGAAAGAATACGATATACCAACCAAAAGAGAATGATGAGTCCACCGATGGCGGCTTTACGCGACTTGTTGCGGGTACACCGCCAGCACCAGAGCGCCACGGCCAAAGTTATCCCAAATTGAACCGAATCCCATATTAGCCACGACTTAATCAGCGAATGTAGCTCCGGGCGTCGAAACGCAAATACGCCCCAAAAGACGGTTATCCCCGAACACCCGGCCAACCATGCGGCAAACCCGCGGACCTCATTAGCCAACGCCGCTTTTACGATAAGACCGCCAAAAATCAGTAGGAAGCAAATGTCCCAGATAAATAGGCGTACGTCTCCCGGCTTGTAAAGATCGGCGTGCCTTAGGTGGAAATCACTGCCTATAAGAAATCTAAGCGCCAGCGTGACAATAACCGCTAAAGACAAAGCAAGGCCAATACCCCCGGCCCGGAAGATCTAGACATGTAGGATTCTGCGGCTGCCGTCCCTTGATTGCCTCTTGGATTGGGCGAGATTCTACACCCATTATCCCTATTCAATTAGAAAAACAATTCTTATTTGTTCTGTCGTGAAGGAGGGGCTGGTGCTGATCTGCGTTTGGAACCAACTGGGCTTCGGCGATTTTGGCAATTCTACTTCGACGTCCACCGACTCACTGCCAGCGAAATCGGCAACCCGACCAGCACCGTATGCAAGATTGGCCCTGTAATGATGGAAGCCGGGTCCGTCCTCGGCGGCCAGCGATGGATGGCCGAGAGCGGCACCACCACGCAATTCATCATCACCCACACAAATTCGCCGTAGAGCAGGCCGGCGATCACTGGCCTTTCCGTCAGGAATGCAATCTGCCGGCTGGCGACGTAGTAGATCACCGCCCAGATGAACGCGATTAGAAAGTGCAGGAAGAGCCCGAGCACCGCACTCTTCGCGCCACCCTGAAACGACCTGGGACCAAGGACCCCTGAGGCAACGGACTGAAATATCCGCGGTGGTGGCAGGTGGTTCTGAATCCCCCAGGCAATACACGCCTGCGTGATGTCAAACACGCCGCACGCGAACCCGCCCCAAAAGATGGCGAGGAAGGCGCTGGAAGATGTTGAGCTGGATGGCACGCGACTGCCTCCGTTTCTTTTCATGGTCGCAAGAACTTATAGACGGGCGAGAGACAAAATGGTTTAAACGCACGGCCCAATCATCTGCGGCTATCTGAGAAATCTGCGGCGAAGTTATACGTTCGCTTTCAGCAGCTGCTCCGCGTGCTGGCGTGATGTCTCGGTCAACTTTTCGCCGCTCAACATCCGCGCAATCTCGGCCGTCTGCTCGGCGGA
>DAHUXR010000356.1 GCA_027307045.1 Acidobacteriaceae bacterium | reverse complement strand
CGTCATAATGTGTTGAACGCGACGGCGGCTGTTGCCATTGCGCGCCAGCTGGATGTGCCGGGCGGAAAGATTGCCGAAGGCCTGCGCAGCTTTCGCGGTGTTGACCGGCGCTTCCAGAAGAAGGGCGAAGCGCGCGGCGTGACCGTGATCGATGATTACGGACATCATCCCACGGAGATTCGGGCGACGCTGGCGGCGGCGCGCGAGTGCTGCAGGGGCAAGGTGCACGTGATCTTTCAGCCGCATCGCTTTTCGCGGACGCTTGATCTTCTGGAGGAGTTTGGCGGGGCATTCGGCGATGCGGACTCAGTGGTGGTGTTGCCGATCTACGCCGCCAGCGAAGAGCCGATTCCGGGTGTCACGGCGGAGACGCTCGCCGAAAAGATTGCCGGGCCGCGGGTGAGCACTGCGAATGAGTTTGCGGAGGCGGTTCGTTCGGTGGCCGTGGCGGCGCAGTCGGGCGACATGATTCTGACGCTGGGCGCAGGCAGCGTGAGCCA
>DAHUXR010000355.1 GCA_027307045.1 Acidobacteriaceae bacterium | reverse complement strand
CGTTCACGTTGCTCGGAGAATCTTCCGCGCCGTGAGTGACCGTGACGTGCTCCCCCGATAGCGCTTCCAGCGCATTGGCGATGTCCACCGCTTGCTCAAGCTCGACATGCACGGCAAACGCATGCCCGTGGAAGATGGGCGCCTGCACCAGCATTACCGACGGCATAGGCGCTTCCTTTCCGGCAATCATGCGGTAGTGCCGGATAATGCGATCCTGCACGGTTGCCAGCGCGGGTGCCGAATGCTCCCCGTATCGCGCGATCATGTTGAAGGCAACTTGCGTGTCGAACACGTTTTTGGGCAACTGCTGGAACGAGAGCAGGTTCACCGTCTGCTCGTGCAATTCGTCCATTCCCTTTTGCCCGTGTTCAGAGACCGGTTCATACACGGTGGCAACCGCGCGCCGGATCTTGCCCACCTTCTGCGCGCGCAGCAAAAGTAACGCCAACACCACTGCCGCAGGATGCGCCACCACAGAGGGTCCCGGCTGCAATTCAGGAC
>DAHUXR010000354.1 GCA_027307045.1 Acidobacteriaceae bacterium | reverse complement strand
CAGCTCACCAATCGTCATCGACATCGTCCTCGGCAAGGTCGTACTCGAGCGGCGGGGGCACCGCCAAACTTGCACCGGTGCCGCCGCTTTCACCGCGGTGGCCCATCATGCCCATGCCGCCCATGCCTCCGCCACCGCCGCCACCGCACGTGGCCCAGCTCTGCGGCACAAGTAACACATAGATCATCAACAGGCACACGACGCGTTGCAGTAGTGAGGTTTTCATGCGCAAATTATACTCCAGCAGTGCTGGCAATCGGATTAAGAGATGTTCTTGGGACGAACTGCATTGTCATTCACCTCGCAGGCGCTCTATCCCTCCCGCAGTGCCTTAAGCGGATCGATTTTTGCGGCCCTGCGCGCCGGAATGTAACACGCCAGCAGCGCCAGAGCTGCCAGCAGCAGTGGCGCGCCGAGGAGCAAGCGCGGATCGTTGGTGCCGACTTTCAACGCGTCGACAAATGCGTTGGTCAGGGCCGAAAGCATCTTGGCCAGAGCGAAC
>DAHUXR010000353.1 GCA_027307045.1 Acidobacteriaceae bacterium | reverse complement strand
GGCCAAGAAGCGCGGCTTCGTGACCTTCGATCAGCTCAACGAAGTCCTGCCCTCCGACACCACCTCGCCCGAGCAGATCGAGGACATCATGTCGATGCTCTCGGACATGGGCATCAACGTCACCGAGGCCGACGACGACGCCGAGGAAGAAAAGCAGGACGAGGCCGACGACGATACCGACAACGAACTCGTCGAGGTCACCTCGAAGGCCGTCACCGAGGTCAAGAAGTCCGAGCCGGGCGAGCGCACCGACGATCCCGTGCGCATGTATCTGCGCGAGATGGGCACGGTGGAGCTGCTCTCGCGCGAGGGCGAAATCGCCATCGCCAAGCGCATCGAGGCCGGCCGCGAGGCGATGATCGCAGGCTTGTGCGAAAGCCCGCTGACCTTCCAGGCCATCATCATCTGGCGCGACGAACTCAACGAAGGAAAGATCTTCCTTCGCGACATCATCGATCTCGAGGCCACCTATGCCGGCCCCGACGCCAAGAACAACCTCAAT
>DAHUXR010000352.1 GCA_027307045.1 Acidobacteriaceae bacterium | reverse complement strand
TCCCGTCCGTCAGGTGAGGCGATGAGCCGCAGGCGGCCACGCTTGTCCGCATCCTCGAAGCGCTTCTGTTCGTAACCGGGCCGCAGGCCGGTTTCCTCCGGGATCAGCCAGATCTGCAGGAAATGCACCGGCTCGGTCTTGGAGTGATTGAACTCGCTATGCTGGATGCCGCTGCCGGCGGACATGCGCTGCACGTCGCCGGGGCGGATCACGGAACCGGTGCCGATGCTGTCCTTGTGCTCCAGCGCCCCTTCCAGCACGTAGGAGATGATCTCCATGTCGCTGTGGCCGTGGGTGCCGAAACCCATGCCCGGCTGCACCCGGTCCTCGTTGATGACCCGCAGGGGGCCGAAACCCATATACCTGGGATCCCGGTAGCCGCCGAAAGAGAAGCTATGCCGGCTGTCGAGCCAGCCGAAGTTCGCGACGCCGCGCTCGGCGGCTGGACGCAGGGTGATCATGGGTGCCCCAGTATAAAGGCCGGGCTCGCGCCTGGAAGCCG
>DAHUXR010000351.1 GCA_027307045.1 Acidobacteriaceae bacterium | reverse complement strand
ATGCGTACCCTGTACGCGCCCTTTACCCGCAACCATGAGCGCCTGATGATCATGGCAGTGCGCGACGCGGAGTTCACCAAGTACGCGGCCAACGCCATGCTGGCGACGCGCATCAGCATGATGAACGAATTCGCCAACGTGGCGGAACGCTTAGGGGTGGACATCGAGCAGGTGCGCAAGGGCATAGGCTCGGACCCGCGCATCGGCTACCACTTCCTGTACGCCGGTGTGGGTTACGGCGGCTCCTGCTTCCCCAAGGACGTGTCCGCGCTCACGCGCACGGCGGTCAAGGCTGGTTACGAGCCGGTGCTGCTGCATGCGGTGGAAGAAGTGAACCGCCGGCAGAAGGAGACGCTGTTCCAGAAGATCCGGCAGCACTTCGGCGGCGAGCTCAAGGGCAGGACCATCGCCCTCTGGGGCCTGGCCTTCAAACCCAACACCGACGATATGCGTGAGGCACCCAGCCGGGTGCTGATGGAAGCGCTGTGGAAGGAAGGTGTGAA
>DAHUXR010000350.1 GCA_027307045.1 Acidobacteriaceae bacterium | reverse complement strand
GGACGCAGGCCCGCCGTTACGAGCGGGCCACAAACGGGTGATGCGGGTCCCGGCCTGCCCGTTGTCCTTGCGAGGGGTCAAGAAGCCCCTGGAAAACAGGGCCGACCGGGGCGCCAGCCAAACCTTCCATGCGGCATGCGGATGTTCCGGGGCAGGATGGGAGCGTCCATTGACCGGGCAATGCGCCTGTGATCGCACGGCGCTGGTGTTTACGGCTGCTTTTCGAGCTCGATCTCGTATAGCCGCGAGCGTAACACACGCTCTGCCTTCGCCCGGTTCTTGATCTGCGATTTCTCGTCCTGGCACGACACGACGACGCCCGTCGGGAGATGCGTCAGCCGCACCGCGGAATAGGTGGTGTTGACGCTCTGTCCGCCGGGACCGGAGGAGCAGAACGTGTCGATGCGGACGTCTTTAGGCTCGAGCTTGATCTCGACTTCATCGGCTTCCGGCAGCACGGCGACCGTGACCGCCGAGGTGTGTACGCGCCCTTGCTGTTCGGTT
>DAHUXR010000034.1 GCA_027307045.1 Acidobacteriaceae bacterium | reverse complement strand
CTGTCCGCTCACAATAAGGGGGTAGAAAAAGATCGTGAGTAGCTGAATTGGACTTAGTATAAAGGTTGCCCCGCCAGGAAACAATGTAGATGTTAAATTTTGTTATCGAGGGCCGTTCCAGTTTGGAGCTATGGCGGGTAGGTGCAATCTACGTTAAGAACGTTTGGATAGGACCCGACGATTTGCAAGACCGCCGGCGGCGGCGAACCGACGCAAGGGGTTTAAGCGCATTGTTTCATCGCTAAAGGGCCGTTTTTCCACCGTTTTCGCTTGACATTAAAGCGAACAAATGGTAAAGTTCCGCATTGGCCTCCGGGTGGAAGCGTGTCCTGGGAGGGTGATCTTTGACAATGAGAGCAGTTGGCAAATAGCAGTTGGCAATTAGCCAAAGCTGGCACCTGCAAAGACCTGCGACCCTCTGCTGACCGAACAGCAAAAACGTAAAAGACAGGCTGAGATTGAGCTGGATTGGACTGTTGAAAAACATAGAAAAGGGCTTTCGACCGTTCGGTCACCGCTCGGTCGAATTGGGGTTGGGCCTTTGTTATCAACAAAGCTGCTACCCCCGGGTGGGGTCGTGGCTGAGGGACGCAGGCAGAGGGACGTAAAGTGGGCTTCGCCGGCTTAAGATCGTTCGATTCCCGGCAGCCACCGGTCGCTCACGATGACAGTTTGATGCGCGGCGATTATTGCGCCGTGCGGCTTGCTAATGGCCGAGATCGCCGACATCGCACGTGATCGGGAAAAGCAAAATCTCACCACTGATTGACACGGATAACACCGATCGGAAGCCGGGATTCGATGGGGGCTCCCCGGGATCGAATCGTGTAAGCTGCTTAGAATCCTAGTTGGAGCCAGGGGGGTGGGAGTGGAGCACAAGATCAACCTTATTGAAGACGCGGATGCGACCGGTGAACTCGCAAAAGTCTATGACGAATGGCGCGCGCACTCAGGACGGCAGCAGATGCCGGGAATTCTGAAGTGCTTCAGCCATCGCCCTGATTTCCTGCGGCAGGTAATGGCGTTCAGCAATAGCGTGCATTTTTCTGAAGGCCATCTTGACCGCAAGACAAAAGAAGCGATTGCCAGCTATGTGTCATATCTGAACCGTTGCCCTTATTGACTGGACTCGCATGCTTACTTCCTGCGTGTTCAGGGGGCCGGGGACAAAATGGTGGCGGCGATCGTAGAGGGCAAGCTCGACGATGCCGGATTATCGGCAAAAGAACGCGCGCTGCTTGACTATGTAAAAAAAGTGACGGAAGCAGCACCGCGCACAACACCGGAGGACGTGCAACAACTGCGTAATGCCGGCTGGACCGAGCCGCAGATTGCCGAAGCGGTTTACATTACGGCGATGTTTGCTTTCTTCAACCGAGTAGCCGATGCGTTTGGAATCGAGGCCCCAGGCTATCTTGAGATGAACGCGGTGACAGGATAAAGAATTGCGCGAAAGGCACGTATGCATATCCCTTGGCTGAGGTCGCTAAGAAAAATCCTGGTGTTTGGGCTGGGCGTAATCGTTGTGGTATGGTTAGCCGGTTGCGCGTTGATCTACTCCAATATGCGCAAACCGCCGGAAGAATTCGGGCGATTCATGACCAGAATTCCCGCTCCAGTGGCATTCCTGGCCTTTCCCTTTGAAACGCTGTGGACACATGCTCGCGCGGGTACGGTAAACGTTGGAGACGCCGCGCCGGATTTCACGCTGCTGAAGACTGACAAGAGCGAGCGGATTCAGCTTTCAGAACTGAACCGGAAGCAACCGGTGGTCCTCATCTTTGGGAGCTACACTTGACCGCCGTTCCGGCGGGAGGTTCCTGCCCTCAATCGTCTCTACGAGCAGTACCAGGGGAAGGTCGCGTTTCTGGCCGTTTACATCACTGAAGCGCATCCCAGCGACGTTTGGCAGATGCAGAGCAATATCAAAGACAATGTTGTTTTTGCCAGCCCTAAAAACGCCGAGGAGCGCGCTTCCGTCGCCGGTACGTGCGTGAGGAAGCTTGGGATCAAATTTCCGGCGGTGCTGGACGAATTCGGCAATTCAACCGAAACCCACTACACCGCATGGCCGGACCGTATTTATCTCATTGATCAACGAGGCCGAGTGGCATACAAAAGCCTGCCAGGCCCATTTGGGTTCCATGCGGACGATCTTGCCGCTGCACTGTCGCGCGTAATGAAAACATAATTTGGCACCAGGCTGGGCCTGTGGATCACGCAGAATATTGTTGAGAAACATGGCGGAACAATCCATGTGAAGAGCCGCACTGGACCAGCAAAACATGAAATCGCTTTTCATTTTCCTGCCCATGGATGGAAAGGGCCGCAGCTCACGGTTAAACGCGATGGCGGATGCATCCAGCGCGATTGCACATTAACCAAGCAAAAAAATGCAAAATCTTTCCTAATGTGGGCTTTACCGACGGCTTGCAACTCCGATCATTCTTCATAACTTATTGCTAAGAAATAACTTCTACGATTGCTCCCATGCAGCAGAGATGGCTGCCAAAATGCGCATGTCTTTTCCAGAACCCCCGGGCGAGTCTGAAAGTGTTAACCGTGCAGGTGTACTGCGAGGAAAAACCGCCTCGTGGAGAGTGCTCGCACAGGTCCCGGCACCGTCAGTCTCACCGGGATTTCCAAAGCTTACGGCCGTTGAAGCGGGCAATCAGTTGGGTTACAGAAGGACGTGTTTTCATCTTGATTGGGCTATCCAAAGTGATTAGTGCGAGTGACTGCCAATGATTCCGGCTGTTGTGCTGGGCGGCAATCTGGGCGGCCTGGGCGTTGTGCGGAGCCTTGCCGCCGGCGGCATGCCCATCTTTGTGGTCGATAAAGGACATGGCTGCCCCGCGGCCTGGTCTCGCTTTGCGCGATTCGTCAACCTGACCAGCGTGGGCGGCAGCGACCTTGTAAAAGAGCTCATCAACCTGTCAATCCGCATTGGCGAGCGCCCCGTTCTTATTCTTACGACTGATGCCGATGTCAATACAGTCTCAGCGTTTCGTAAAGAGCTGGGGCCCTTTTTCCGCTTCACCTTGCCTGGTTCCGAGATGGTTCAAACGCTTTACGACAAAGCCCAGTTTCAATTGCTGGCAGAGCGCGAAGGGTTATCGGTTCCTCGGGGTGCGATTCTGGCGAATCCTTCAGAATTTCCGCTCATCAGGACGCTGGCGCCGCCGCTCGCAATCAAACCCGCCGATAAGGCTCCACTGGTTTCAAACCAGGAGAATGACCGTCCCGTCCGTGTGGAAGACTGGGACGAGGCAACGGTCCGCGCCGCGAAAATGATGGAAAAGGCCGGACGCCTTGCCGTCCAGGAGTGGATCGAAGGGGACGATAGCGACATTTATTTCAGCCTGTTTGTCTGCTCCTCTGAAGGTGAGGTCTTGGCCAGTTTTGCCGGTCGCAAGCTGGTGTGTTTTCCGCCGGCAGTAGGCATCACCGCGGTGTGCGCCGCAGCCCCCGAGATGGACGAAGAGCTCGCGCGGCTGACCCGGCAGTTCGCCAAACGCGTCGGATACAAGGGAATTGGGAGTCTGGAGTTTAAAAAGGACCGACGGACCGGGAAGCTTCTCATCATTGAACCGACGGTTGGCCGCATAGATTGGCAGGAGGAGATTGCGACGTTATGCGGAGTCAACATTCCTCTGATTGCATACAAGGCTGAAACCACCAGTATTTCCGTCCGGGAATCCGCCACACCGACATCACGCGTGATGTGGCGTTCGTCCATGCTCCACCGCCTGCCAGCCGGGATTGCGCCACAAGGGGCTTCCCTGCGCGATGGGTACTTCCGCCTCAACGATCCAATACCAGGACTGTATTACTACGCCATTGAGTTATTTCCGCTGGCCACCAGGAAAGTTTTCAGATGGATGGTCGAAAAGGGAAAGGCGCCTGGGCGAGCTTTCCAGGCCGCGAGAAGAAACAAACTAAGCTTCAATCGGAGTCCTCGAATGTCGATTTCCAACACGGTCATTGTCGGCGCCGGGCCATATGGCCTATCCATTGCGGCCCATCTGAAAGCTGCGGGAATTCCATGTCATCTTTATGGCACACCGCTTGAGAGCTGGCGCAAGTTCATGCCGCAGGGAATGGTCTTGAAGTCGGAGCGGTTCGCCTCGAATCTTTGGGACCCGCACGGGCAATTCACCTTGGAGCGTTACTCGGCCGAACACAAAATTCCCTATCAGCCCGCCGGCGAACCGCTTAGTCTGGCGGACTTTCTCCGCTATGCCGAATGGTTTCGTGAGCGGGCTGTCGGCGAATCCATTGACGTGAAAGTCACCAACGTGCAGCGTACACGTGCGGGCTTCTTGCTGGATTTTGCGGGAGCACCGTCGATTGAGACGCGGCGTGTCGTGCTAGCCACGGGACACATGGCGTTCCGCGTGGTACCACAGGAGTTGGCGGACCTTCCCGAGCCATTGTGTTACCACAGCGCCAAGCTGAGTGATTTTTCGGGCTTTGCCGGGCGCGACGTCACATTGATTGGAGCGGGACAATCCGCGCTGGAATGTGCGGCCCTTCTCTCTGAAGCAGGCGCCCAGGTCCGGCTGATCGTTCGCGATAGTCAAATTCGCTGGAACGCTGTCCGCAACGGACATCGTTCATTGGTCCACAGGGTCAAGAATCCCGAATCCGGACTTGGGTTTGGCTGGGAAAGCTTCGTGGTATCGGAAATGCCTCAATGGTTCCGGCGGCTTCTCCCAACGCACTTGCGCCATCGCTATGTAGCCAAAACATGGGGACCTTCCGGGGCCTATTGGCTCAGGCAGCGCGTTGAAGGTCGAATTGAGATTCTCTTGAATTCCAAAGTGTGTCAGGCGAAAGCCGAACATGGACGGGTCTGCCTGGAAGTTCAAGGTCCGCAGGGAATAAAAACGGTTCAGACTGATCACGTGATTGCAGCCACAGGATACAAAACTGATCTTGACCGCCTGGACTACCTGGGCCGGGACTTAAAGCAGAACATCGCGCACGATGGGGGCGCTCCGGTTCTCGATTCGCAATTCGAAACCTCGGTTCCCGGACTTTTCATCGTGGGAATGGCCAGCGCTCCAACGTTCGGTCCGGTCATGCGTTTTATGTTTGGCGCAAAACACGTTGCTCCCGTTCTCACCGATCGCCTGCGCACTCTCGCTGTTTAAAGTAACAATAGGAGGTTCGCCCAGCCTTTTCCTTGTTCTACTCGACGGCTCGCCATGCGTTTCAAGCAACTTTTACCAGGTTAGTAAAGTTAGGTAAAGGTCCTGAAAAAGACCCAACGCCGATGAACACCCTGGAGCAACTTCTACTACCGGTATCCGGGGTGCAATTTTTCACTTCCCTCTCGGCAGACCTACCAGGCATTGTAAAGTTACGTTAAGCTGCTGATAAGACTTGTACGGATCGGGCCATTTCCGCAACTATTCGCTCGAATCTTAGTTCCAATTAAGTGAGAAGCTGGTTTAGATTACGCGGCCATCGGTCTTTTAAAAGCTGGGATTCAAGAGACTGGTCGAATGATCGCGATGACGTCCGGCGCTCTGGAGGCGGTCCTTATGAGACACTTGAAGTATCTCGCTTTGCTCGCTCTTCTGGCTCTACCCGCAGTGTACGCACAGGCACAGGTTTCCATTGGCGTGCAGATCGGGCCGAGCTACGGTTTCTACAACCCGCCTCCGGTTTGCCCATACGGGTTTTATTCTTATTATCCGTTTGACTGCGCACCCTATGGCTACTGGGGCCCGGACTACTTCGTGGACGGAGTATTCATCGGCGTTGGGCCCTGGAACAACTTCTATTACAGCAATCCTGGGTACTATCGCCCCTTTTATTTCAACCGCGGCTTTGGGTTCCATGACGGATTCCGCAGCTTCCACGGAGACGACCATTTCCATGATGGGTTCCGAAGGTTTCATGGCGATGACCATTTCCACGACGGGTTCCGCAGCTTCCACAACGACGGCAGGTTCCGCAACGATGGCCGCGGCTACCGAAGTGACAACCGTGATCACTTCCGCGGCGGTGACGGGTATCGGGGCTTCAATGGCGGCGGCCGCGATTATAACGACGGAAGGTCTTACGGCGGCGGTCGCGGCATGGGCAACGGCGGCGGCAGAACTTATGGCGGCAATCGCGGCATGGGCAACGGCGGCGGCCATTCCTACAGCGGTGGATCGCACAGCGGTGGTGGTGGGTCGTACGGCGGCGGCGGTCATTCAAATGGCGGTGGTGGATCACGCAGTGGTGGCCGGCGCTGAAGCAGCGTTGTATTAAAAGCAAAAGCGTTGTATTAAAAAGCAAAGAAGACCACAAACATTAGGGGGTACGACGCTCGTCGTGCCCCTTTGATCTTCCTGCGGCTCCAACATCACATCGTACGATCGTAATTCGACTATCTTCTGTCAAGGCCGAAGCGCGCGCAGAAATTCGGCTCTTTCTTCCAGCATCATCTCTCTCCCATTCTGAGAATCGCAATGGTGAAAATTCCAGCTGAAACATTGAAGCAGAGAACGATTCTTTTTAAGCTTTTCCTAATGCTCGCAAATCTGTTTCGCTCTGTTTCGGACATTTAGAAAAAGCCGTCCGCACAACGATGCAGAACAGCCGATCCCCGGTATCCGTGCGGTCATCCCAAACGGTTTTTCTGTTTGCAGGAAATTCCTGTGCGGCTTTGGATAAATCCTGAGTTCCTGTAGTAACTTCGCGTTCCCTGCAACACCAATTTCTCTGGACCGCCCAAGGAGCGTCTTGAATGAGTATTTCCGCAATCCCAACCACCTGGAAGGCAATGCAACAGACGGCAGCTTACGGGATTGATCTCATTGCAGTGAATTCGATTGGACACGCTTTGCCGGCAAAACACTTTTAGGGGCACGATCTTTGTCGTGCCCCTAAAAAGCTGTTACCACATCCGGGGATCGCAATCCGGCGGCACTTTGTACTGCGGTTTGTCTTTGAAGCGCAGCGGTTTCGAAACCAACCGCAGCGTTTTGCCGGCTACATCGATCACCAGCAGGTGCTTCTTGCATTCGATAATCTTCCAGTCGGCCGCGGCATTGGACACCTGGGCCTGAAGATGATTTTCCTTTGGCACGATTGTGTTCTCCATTTTGTTTGCGGAAAAGAAATACGCAACTGCCGGCCTCAGAAAGCTGGCCGGCGCAAACACTAGAGGAGAACTAAATCAGCAGCGGAGAGCGATGCCGATGGCGCCTGCAGCGGGAGAATGTAAAACAATCGGGGACAAATGACACGCGGAATTCAAGACAACGCGGCAGGAAAAGGCGATTCCGCCAAGACCCAGCAAAAGCAGCAATCCACCCAGCGCAACTCGCAGGTCTAGATTATTGACGGGCGTGGTGGGGCCGTTCTTTGATTGGAATCCGCCGCTGGGCACATGGACAAAAAACATGAGCGTCACCAGCACGATCAAAATAAAGAACATCATTTTGGCGTGTCTGGCGCTCATGGCTTCAACTCTACCTTTCCTGGCAATTGCCGCAAATCGGGTATTCGCATTATCCGTTGCCGTATCCGCCCGGCGGGCAAAACCACGGAAATTCCGTCCAAACCGGTGCTTTCTTATTAGTGCCTCTCCGCACCCTAGAAAATATAGGCGAACATACCTGTTGAAAAGAGCACAACAGTGCGGTTACCCCATTAGGCCGGTCAGGGCCGTTTCTCCTTGCTTTTCAAGCTCTTAAAGCGGCCTGGCGAAAGCCTTCTGCTCCTGATGCGGGGTTTCTGCATCTATTTATATAACACCCGCCTCAACTCCGGTTGTGAACAGGGTGTCGGTTTTTCGGCCCAGGAGCGCACGTTGACCCACCGCGTCGTAGTTGCCCCCTTTGTTCTAATAGCCTTGTTCTTTTCCGTTTGTGCATTTTCCCAGAGCTTGCCTGACGTTGGCACCGTGAAAGACCTCCCTGCCACTGAGTCGCCGTCGCCAAAATATCGCCGGGTCAGTCCCATCGCCATCAATCCACAGACGGGCCTTGTTCACGGATCTCCCGCTTCCACGATCCAGTCCGGAACGTTCGGTCTCCCCTTCAACCGGGCAAATGTTATTACGGTTCCGAACTTTGAAGCGTCGTTTATCAGCCGCGGCAAGACCTGGCACCTCACCATGATAGGGAGCACTCCCTGGGATGGCGCTTCAGCTACCATACCGGCGCACATTGTGGCCGTTTCACTCAGATTGCAAAACGCGGACCTGGTCACCTTCACCAATGTTTCAGTTGCGTCGTTCTTAGCGCCCACTCTCAACTCGCCCAACTTTCAGGCCGCCAATTACTCCAGCGGATCCGGCATCCAGTTTGGCGATGCTGTCCAGCGCGCCGAATTCTTCCACAAGATGAAAGCCGGCTGGCACACCAACCTGCGTCCCGCCACTGTCGTCCACAGCCTGACGATTACTGTGCCCCGGTTTACCACAGTGAATGTGAACGGATTCAGCACGCAGGTGCAGACTTATTTCACCCAAACAACCAGCGACGGCCATACTGCAATCTTCCTTCTTGACCAGTTTTTCAACCAGCAGATTTTCAATCTTGTGGCGAATGAAATCAAAGCGGGGCGCTTCACCACAGGTGCGCTCAACATCGCGCTGTTCCCCAACACCTTCCTCTTCTCTCTCAATGCTGAAGGTGGTGTGGGAAGCTGCTGCACCCTGGGCTTCCACTCGTTCTTCACTGACTCCGGAGTTCCCAAGGAATCGCGCTGGATATTTGCTTTTGCCAGCTGGATCTCTCCCGGCGTTTTCAACGGGTTCCAGGACGTGACCGCGCTCAGCCATGAAATCTCTGAGTCGCTCAATGATCCGTTCGTCGATAATCAGGTTCCAGCATGGCAGTTCCCTTCAGAACCAGGCACCTGCCAGGACGATCTTGAAACCGGCGACCCCGTTGAGGTGCTTACGACTCCAAGCTTCCCTGTGCACGTCTCCGGCATCACGTATCATCCGCAGACTGAGGCGTTACTGCAATGGTTTGAACAGAAATCTACTTCCACGGCAATCAGCAACGCATTCAGCTATCCGAACACAAAGACGCTGACGCGCGGCGCCACGGCGTTCGGCCCATTGACTTGTCCGTAAAAAGATCTGTCTGGATTGAATTTCTGGATTGCGCGAGTTCTTTGTCTTTGGCTTTCTCTCCGTCACTTGTCCCGACCACAAAACGTTGTCGGTTATGAACAGACCGCCGCGGCGCAGATGGTTCGGCGCCATATCCGGCACGCGCGGATACTTTTTTATCGACGTCACCGAAGATGATCTCAAACTCCCGCTGCCGTCACGTTCCGCGCTGACTGTTAGGCGCTTTTTATAGGACAATATCTTCATGCCTTCTGTGCGCATCGATAAATGGCTTTGGGCCGCCCGATTCTTCAAAACACGCGCTCTTGCGGCGCGAGCGTGTGAACTGGGCCGGATTCAATCCAACGGACAGCCCGCGAAACCCGCACGCGAAGTCCGGGTCGGCGACAAGTTGCGAATCACCAACGATGGCGGCGATTTTCATGTGGTCGTCCTGTTGCTCAGCGAAGTGCGCGGGCCCGCAGCGGTGGCGCAGACGCTTTATCGCGAGACTGAAGAAAGCAAGGAGGCGCGGCTGAAGGCGGCAGCCGAGCGCAAAGCGGCCATGCAGTTTGAACCCATGCCAACCGGTCGCCCGTCGAAACGCGACCGCCGAAAGATCATCCAGTTCCGCGGCAGAGGCTAAATGCCAGACGGGTTGTAATCCACTGAGTCGCTATCCTGGTGTTTGCGATGCTCACAAAATGGCTTGATAATGAGTGGATAGCCAAGTCCCTGCCGATGAAAAAACCTTCACGACACTCTCACAGCCGCCGCGAAAAACCGAACCGTTCAAATCGGCGGGACGATCGAGCGGAAACGCGCAGCCAACATCGGGTACAGCCGCGGCCTCGTCTCTCCCGCGAAGTTGCCGTGCTCTATGAAGACGATGTAGTGATCGTGCTGAACAAGCCGGCAGGATTGCTGGCTGTGCCGATCAAAGGCTCCGATGTTCCGTCAGCACTGTCTCTGCTGATCGCCGAACTTAAGCCACGAAGACAGCGCGCCTTGATCGTACATCGCATTGATCGCTTTGCGTCCGGCATTCTGCTGTTCGCCAAAACTGACCGCGACCGCGATGCGCTGATCCGCCAGTTTCTGGCGCATACCCCGGTGAGAAAGTATCTGGCGGTGGTGCGTGGCCGGCTCAAGGAAGAATCCGGCACGCTGGTCCATTATTTCCGGCGAGAAGGCATGTATCAGCAGTTGCGAACGGCCAGAGATCCCGACGCTGCCCGCGCCGAACTGCGTTATACAGTAGAACGCGCCTTTGCCGATGCGACGCTTGTTCGCGTCGAGTTGGTCACGGGATTACAGAACCAGATTCGCGCGCAGTTTTCCGCCCTGGGTCATCCGCTCATCGGCGACAGAAAATACCATCGCAAGGAAGCCGAGGAGCAGTTGATTGACCGAGTCGCGCTGCATGCCGCGTATCTAAAGTTTGTTCACCCGCGCACGGGCGACACAATCACGATTGAATGCGCGCCGCCGCAGGATTTTCAGCATCTGGTGCAAAAGCTTTCCCGCTCAGGGCGTTCAAAGCAGTGAATCGCCATATGGGGGAAAGACCTGTCTGCACCATTGCTCTTTTAAGGACACAGAACCCAGACCATGCAACAGATCATCGACTTTATCCTGGAACTGGAGAAGCTCAAGGGCGTGACGCGCAAGACGCGTCCGCTGGGGCTGGATCGCTATGAAAACTCCGCGGAGCACAGCTGGCAGCTTGCCCTCTTCGCCATATCACTCGAGCGCTTTGCCGGGTCGCCTGTCGACATGAACCGTGTGGTGCGAATGCTTCTGGTGCATGACATCGGCGAAATCGATACCGGCGACACGATTTTCTTTGCCGAAGGAGGTTGGGACGATCGGAAGGCCGCCGAACTCAGCGCCGTGAAGAGGATTTTTGGCCTATTGCCGGAAGACCAGGCAGCAGAGTTTCTTTGCTTGTGGCAGGAGTTTGCGCAGGCGGAATCCAACGAAGCGCTTTTTGCTCATGGCGTGGACCGCGCGATGCCTGTGCTGCTTAATCTTGCGAATGAAGGACAGAGCTGGCGCGAGAACGGCATCAGCTACGAACGTGTGATCCATCGCATCAAGCCGCCTATCCAGACCGGATGCCCAGCTCTGTGGGAATATCTGGAAGGCAGGTTGGAAGAGGCCCGCAACAAAGGTCTTTTCGGGGCCTGAGTTCATCGATCACCAAAGCCAGACAAACGTTACTGCTCCTCGAACAAATCCTCTTCCTGATCGTATGGCACCCACGGGTTGGCAAATGCGCGGGGATCAACGAAGGCGAGCATGATATTAAGCTCCACCACGTCGCGGGCGGTGCGATCGGCATCGGCGTTGCGATAGACGCCGGGATCCGGTCGTGGGTCAACCAGGGCATACCAATGTTTCAGGATTGCGATCTCCTGGCTCTGGACAGCCGAAAGGACTGAGTCGGGTTCCGCGCAAGGATTTGATTCGTCAGAAGCTCCGTGAGACATAAATCCCTTTCCTCAGCCGCCAGCACCAGCGACTTGAGACATCATGCTCGCCGGGGAATAGAACAT
Organism: Acidobacteriaceae bacterium; assembly: GCA_027307045.1. Taxonomy (GTDB): domain Bacteria; phylum Acidobacteriota; class Terriglobia; order Terriglobales; family Acidobacteriaceae; genus Angelobacter. The sequence continues at coordinate 29,934 of DAHUXR010000034.1, read as the reverse complement.
TCATTGGAACTTGATTAACTTTATTAATCGTTGGGAGGTTGACTTTGCGGGGCGGGATGAGAACGAATCCTTTAAGCCACCTCCTTTATTGTCGCAGTGCTTAATTCTGGATTTAAAATGCCCTCAATGTCCTCTATGCCCTCGAACCACATCCACACCATGATGGATTACCCGCTCACGCTCACGGCATTGCTGGAGCGTGCCGGGCAATACGCCACCGATGTGGAAATTGTTTCGCGGCTGCCGAACCGTTCCATGCATCGCACCACCTGGGGAAAGTTGCACCAACGCGCGCTGCGACTGGCCGAATGCCTGCAATCGCTGGGCCTGAAGAAAGGCGAGCGCGTGGCCACGCTGATGTGGAACCATTACGCGCATCTGGAAAGCTACTTTGGCATTCCTGCCGCAGGCGGCGTGCTGCACCCGCTAAACCTGCGTCTGCATCCCGATGAAATTGCCTGGATCGCCAACCACGCGCAGGACCGTTTCCTGATCCTGGATGACGTTCTGTTGCCGGTGCTGGAAAAGTTTGTGGGCAAGGTAAAGTTCGAGCGCATCTTTGTGGTGCGGCATCCGGGCGAGGCAGTGCAGCATGGCTACATCGATTATGAAGACTGGCTGAAGCGCGCCACCGGCAACTTTAAGCCACCCGCCCTTAGCGAAAATGACGGCGCAAGCATGTGTTATACGTCCGGGACCACGGGCAATCCCAAAGGCGTGCTTTATTCGCATCGCTCGCAGGTGTTGCACAGCATGTCACAGGCCATGGCGGATTCATGCGCGTTCTCGCAACATGACACCGTGTTGCTGGCTTCGCCCATGTTCCACGCCAATGGCTGGGGATTTTCTTACACCGCGGCAATGGTCGGCGCAAAGTACGTGCTGCCCGGTCCGCATCTGGATGCGGAGAGCCTACTCGAGTTGATTGAGCGCGAAGGCGTCACGATCACCTGCGCGGTCCCGACCGTTTGGCTGGGCGTGCTGCAAACGCTGGAAAAACGCGTGAACTGGAAGCCGGCGCGAGAGGTCCGCATTCTGTGCGGAGGAACCGCGCCGCCGGAAAGCCTGATTCGCAACCTTGATCTTTACGGATTCCACATCATTCATTCCTGGGGCATGACGGAAACCTCTCCGCAGGCCACGGCTTCTCGCCTGCCGCCCGTTGCGCTGCTGCTGCCGCAAGATCAGCAATACGCCATGCGATCCAAGCAGGGATGGCCACTGCCGTTTGTCGATGTCCGCATTCGCAATGAAAAGGGCGACACTCCGTGTGATGGTCACACGATGGGAGAACTGGAAGTCCGCGGGCCGTGGGTTGCCGGAAGCTATTACAACGCGCCGGAAACGCGCGATCGCTGGACCGCGGATGGATGGTTCCGCACCGGCGACGTTGCCACCATGGACCCCGATGGCTGCATTAAGCTGGTGGACCGCAGCAAGGACCTGGTGAAATCCGGCGGCGAGTGGATCAGCTCGGTCGATCTGGAGAACACGCTGATGAGCCATCCCGCGGTGCGCGAAGCGGGCGTGGTTGCGATACAGCATCCTAAATGGCAGGAGCGTCCGCTGGCTGTGATTGCATTGAAAGACGGCATGCAGGTGTCGGCGGACGAGCTGCGAACGTTCTTGGGCTCCAAGTTCGCCAAGTGGCAGATGCCGGACGATTTTGTCTTCGTCCACGACCTGCCGCATACGTCGACGGGAAAGTTGTTGAAGACTGCGTTGAGGAAACAATATGCGGAGTGGAAGTGGCGGGAGTAGAAAGAGACCAAATCTCATCACGGACTATGGAAAATCTGTCGGCATTCTGTGGGCGCTGGACACGGCCAACTGGAAAGTTTTTGATTGCCACTGCGCACGATTCCTTGACTGCAGCGTCGGCCCAAGGTGAACTGGATGCCGATGACATGAAGCGCTAAGCTAGGCGCTACCCCGCCCACGCCATGGTAACGCAGCGATTTTTACCAGGTCCTTGGTTCCAAACCGCCCGCATGCTTCTGTGCCCGGGCGGTTTGTTCTGTGATCGACTTAGGTTTTTCTGTCAACCTACTGGTGAATCACATTGAGCTTATCGACGTATACATCCACCACCGGAAACTGGCTGGCATTCTGCACGCCATCTAACTGCACCAACGCGCCAAAGACGCCCTGGTTTTGTCCCGTGAGCGTGGCCGTGGAAGGCACATAGTTATTGAGCGATGTTGTCTGCGAATCAAAGGTTAGCGATGAGAAGATTGGATAACCACCCGAGGCCCGCTGGAAATTCCACACAATATGATGCCATCCGGGCGAGAACTGGCTGCGCGAACACGTTAGCAGCGGAGCCCCGCCTGTGCCATCCAGAAATCGCCAACCCGTACCGCCATCGAACACACCCCAAAGGCCCTTGTCAAAAGCGCACTCGGTATAGAACTTTGTCCAGAAACCGCCCCAGACGTATTGCACGTCCACCTCAAACGCAATGTGAGCGTTCGGATTCGGCAGGTTCACGTACATATCCAAAGTCCAGTTGGATTGCAGTGTTGAAGTGGGCGTGGGAGTATCAGCCTTGAACAAAATATTCGAGAGGCCCACGCTGGCTTGTGTCTCCGATAGATGCAGTGACTTGCCGTCCAGAGTATGCGCATTGTCCTGCAGCGGCGCTCCTTCGGTGATGGTCTGAATGCTTGCACTCGTAGGCTGGCTGCTGCCCGGTCCCTGCGCAACGCAGGGGTTCCCTGACCATAGTCCAGCGCCCGAGGGAGGAGAGCAGCTGATCTGCGGATTAGTGCTTCCCAGTTCGTCAAACCCGCATTGCACAGTGCTGGAATTTGAACAAGGCGCGGAAACGGTGTAGCTGATGTTGTTTCCGTCCAGCACCACACCGGCTCCCGTAACGGCATTCACCGTGGTCGTATGCGCACCGTCGGGCAAAGCATAAATCGCATTCACGCTCGTGGAGAACACATCTCCCAGCTTGGTTCCATTGTCCCAGACTTCCAGGTGAGTGAATGAGCTGCCCTCGTTCGTGGCCGTTGCCGTGATCCTTACGGCATTAATGCTGGTTGAGTTTCCAGCCGGACTGGTGATCGTGACCGTGGCCCCAAGGCGAGCGGTAAACAGCAAAGCCGCCAAACCCAGGCTGGCTAGTTTGTATTTGTGCGTCCAAAGCATTGACTCCTCCAATTTGGGAACTACTTTTGCAATGCATTTTGAAAGCCGCGCAACTTTCTGTTCGCAAGAGTCATGCTAAAAGCTGAGCTGTTCTTTTCCGGGAATCCAGGCAATCCTAGATTCGCGCTTGCCATTTTTGGGTATCGCGCTCCTGAGCTGCTCGTCTCTGTCTTCCGCCCCACGCAACAAAAAGTTCTAAGTTCTCTCTGGCCAGTGTTCCATAATGTCCTGCCAAGTCACTCGCCAGAGTGGAGGATTGATTGCTCCTGACGAATATGTAGTTCACTGGTTGGAATTGGATCCGCCACTTCGTTTCCTCCTTGGGAAACGCCCACGTCTGAACCAGCCTAAAAGGAGGCTCCCGTTGACCCCACATTCTCGCAACCGCAATAGTAGTGTGTCCGCACGGCCCCGCGTGCCAATTTCGATAGTATGCTTGTCGCTTCTCGCCATGTTTATAGTCCCGGTCTTCAATCTTCAGGCAAATGGCCAGGTTCCAGCGGCTTCACACGTGGTATTGGTGATTGAAGAAAACACCAGCCTGGACACCGCGCGGGCAAACATGCCTTGGCTGGTGAATGAAGGCAATATCTATGGTTACGCCAATAACTATACGGCAGACACTTCCGGCTCCTTGCTGGCCTACCTTTGGCTAAGCTCGGGTAGTTGCCATTCCAGTGCTGATTGCGGTCCACTTCCCAATTCCACGAACCCCACAAACAGTTATGGATGTAGCGGCGGTGGATGCAGCCAGGTCATTATGGACGATAATATTTTTCGCATTCTGGATGGGGCCGGTAAATCGTGGAAGGTTTACCTGCAGAGCCTGCCCAGCGTTGGCGATATTAATGAAGCCGACTCTTATCCGTATGTGATACGTCACAACCCAGCTCTTTGGTACTCAGACATCCGAAGTGGAACTCAGGCCGAAAAGAATAAACTGGTGCCATTCACCCAATTCGCCACTGACTTGGCGAACAATGCTCTTCCCGACTATTCCATCATTATTCCGGATGTTGAGCACGATGCTCACGACTGTCCAACGGGAGGATCCAACTGCACCCAGGCCCAGAAGCTACAGGCGGCCGATTCCTTCCTTAGCTCAAGCGTCGCGCCTGTTCTTAATCAGCCTTATTTTCAACCTGGCGGCACCGGATTACTGATCGTCACTTTCGATAATGGCGACGGCGACGCGGCCGGCCCGGTTTTTACCGTATTGATGGGACCGAAGATCATCCCGCACTTTGTCTCGAACGTTGCTTATAAACATGAAAACACCTTGCGAACTATTCTGCAGGCGCTGGGAATGTCAACCTTTCCTGGCCGTTCAGGCTTTGTCAACTCCATGACTGATTTCTTCACCAACGGCACATCAGGCGTCACTGTAAATTCGCCGGTGAATAACTCAACTACCGGCACGTCTGTGCTTGTCGATGCTTTTGCCACGGAATCTGGCGCGACTATTGACCATCTTGAGGTCTGGGATAACGGAACAAAGCTGGGTAACTCTCCTCCAGGCTCGACTATCCATCAAAATTTCACCCTGCCGGTCGGTTCACACCAAATGACGGTCCAGGACATCAGTACTGTCACATTCCAGGTCCTGCACAAGACAATTGTTAACTTTACCGTTTCCGCCGATGGAGTCACCATCAACTCTCCAGTAGCAGGATCTACCGTCGGAACTTCTGTGCTTGTCGATGCCTCGGCCACCGAATCTGGCGCGACAATCGATCATCTAGAAGTCTGGGACAATGGCACGAAACTCGGGAACTCGCCGCCGGGATCTACCATCCATCAAACGTTCGTCTTGGCTGCCGGCTCGCATCAAATGACCGTACAGGACATCAGCACTGGTACCTTTAGTGTGCTGCATAAATCTGTCGTCACGTTCACGGTTTCTGCTGACGGAGTTACCATCAACAGTCCCGTGACAGGCTCAACCAGCGGGACCCAGGTATTGGTCAACGCGAGTGCAACTGAATCGGCCGCCACCATTGACCATCTTGAAGTCTGGGACAATACCACCGGACAAAAGCTGGGCGATTCACCCAAGGGTTCCACCGTTAACCAGAGCTATGACCTTGCCGTGGGAACACACCAGATCATTGTGCAGGATATGAGCACCGGCACATTCCAGGTGCTTCACAAATCCAGCGTCACCATTACAGTGGCGTCCGCTCTGGGCGTGACTATCTTGGCGCCAACGGCAAACTCGTCGCCAAGTAGCCCGGTGCTGGTGAGCGCTTATGCCAACTCAAGCACCGCCATTGATCACCTTGAAATTTGGGATGACACTACCGGCACCAAATTGGGCAACTCTCCCGGGACGGAAGTGGATACCACCTTCGTTCTCGGGTCCGGCACTCATACGCTGATTGTGCAATCAATGAGCGCCGGGACGTTCCAGGTACTGAACAAGAGCCAGGTAACCATCACTGTTCCCTGATGTTTTGGGATTTCAATATTCAACCGCGGGAGCTGACTCCGTCAGTTCCCGCTTTTCTTTTATCATCTATCGATCCTGCCTGTGCCCCCATCACCCTCTCCAAGTGTCATATCACCTTCTTGCCTTCCTCCGCGTCTCCGTGCCCTTGTGGTAAATTGCTTCCCCAATCTGCATTGCTAATCAGCGGCGAAATTCTGCTTCCGTTAAACTGGTTGTTACTAAATGAAGCCTGTCATTGCCAAATTTCTTACCTCCGCCGCGGACCCCAAATTCTTTCCCGCTGAAGGTCCGCCGGAGTTCGCTTTCCTTGGCCGGTCCAATGTCGGCAAATCCAGCCTGATTAACTCGTTGCTTGGACAGAAAATGGCGCATGTCAGTTCCACCCCAGGCCGCACTCGCACCATCAACTTCTTCGGCCTTTATGCCAGGGCCAACCAGCCGCATCCGGAAAGCCTGCTGGTTGATCTGCCCGGCTATGGCTATGCCAAGCTCTCAAAAGAAATCTCCTCCGAGTGGCCCAAGTTCATTGAGCCATATCTACAGGAGCGCGAAGCGCTGGCGCTATCTATCGTTTTGATTGACTGCAACATTCCCGCGCAGCCGCCGGATCGGCATCTGATCGAATTTCTGCGCGGCGCGGGGCGCGATTTTCTGGTCGTCGCCACCAAGGCAGACAAGCTTTCCGGCAACAAGCTGCGTGGGGCGCTGGCGGCGCTGGCCCGCGATCATGGTATTGACACTCTGCTTTCCTATTCTTCCAAAACCGGCGATGGACGAACCGAGTTGTGGCGCGAAATCAGGTCTCGCATCGACCACAAGGCGGATCACTAACCCATGGACCCATTCGCCCGGAAAATGGTTTACGGCTCATTTGTTTATGGCGGCATGTTATTGGTGATGTTTGCGGTGCTCACGGTTGTGTATCTCCACACACGCCCGCGCTGCTCTGATCGCGTGGTAGCGGAATCAACTGACCAGTCCGGACAATGGACCGCCACCGTGATGGAGCGGCGTTGCGGCGATGAAACGCCATTCTTTGCTCATGTGAATCTTCGCGTTGCCGGAAAGGACTTGCACGCGGCCTTTTTCTCCGGCTCGGCGACAGAAGGCGAAATTTTTGTCGTGGAACAGGACGCCGCGAGCGCGCGTATCTCGCTGCATTGGATATCGCCCATGGCGCTGAACATCACGTGCCCGCGTTGCATCCCCAGTTTGTTGAGAAAGCATGATGGACGCTGGGGCAATGTGATTATTAATTACGATCTCCCCTTACGGTAGTAATGCAGCGCTCTTGGTTCCCATGTTAGATCCCAACGTAAAGACACAGCATCGCTGCGTCTGGCGCTTCGGTCTCCTTAGGTTTTAGCCTTTACCGAGTACCGTGTACTAAATCTCAATTACCAAATGCCCTCACTCTCCCCCTGCCCTGTTTGCGCCTGCATGCTGCTGCAACCACTGCTCCAACTCCGTCTGCAGTCGCGGACGCCGTTTCACGCATCCTTCAATATCTTCTCGCGACTGCTTCAGTGCCCGCTCCGCGGAAGGGACTTTGTGTTCGCTGAAGAACTGCTGGACATCGTCGTTCAGCTCGGCACTGCAGAATTTTCTTGTCGAGCCCACAATCTCCCCTCCGCTGGACATTGTGATTTTCTTTTCCACGGCAGGCCAGTGCGCCTTCACCCATTCCCAGGCTGTCTTCTGATTGTCGGAGTTGATAAGAACCCTTGATATCAGCCCCGCCGCATCCTGGTTGCGAACTTCGTCGGATACGGCAAGTTCCATCACCTTCTCCACAATTTTGGGATCGCGAAATTCAGCCAGCGCTCCGCCCACGTTGTAAAACTGTTCAGGTGACCGCATGCGGCCCATCGCGTTCACATACTGCTGGAACAGCTCTTGATTACCGGACCGCGCAGCCACTCCAAGCACGTCCTTGGCAATGCTCGGGTCCACGGAGTTCGGGTCTTTCAGGTATTGCTGCGCCAGGCTGGTGGCCTGCCGGATCGTCTCCGGATCTTCCCCAATCATGCCCAGAATATGAATCAGATTCCCGCGCAGAGTATGCACTTCAGCGCTTTCATTCGCAGCGGGCGTCCAGCCAATCTTCGCCATCATTGGCCCAAAGTTGGAGCGTACCCAGGTACGGAATGGTTCCGTATCGGCGCCGGTTAACACGTAGCTGTTCACATAATCTAGCGTCGGCAAATAGCTTGCCACAATCTCATGCTGCGCGTCCCCGTTCATGGCTGAAATTAAATCCAGATACGTTGCCATGCTTTGCTGTCCAGAGCCGACGAGCGCGGCCTGGTCACGCAGAAGTGAAATGCGCTCCGCTGTCGTCAATTCCGTGTCGGCAACAGCAATCAGCTTCTGCAAATCCGCCTTGTCATATTGCGTGCGGTAATAACCTGCGGCGCTGCCATTCACAAAAACCCACGGTGAACATCCCGCAAGAGGAAGCGTCTGCTCTTTCTGGCTCAGGATCTGGCAAAACGGTTTTGCGGCCCCTGACTTTACACAAAGCGGCGCCATCCATATTTGCTCGTTTTTAGGCGCGGCCGCTGGATTGGCCCAGAAGCGCTGTTGTGACACGGTTACCTGCGTGGTTGGATTCGGTTTGATGGGCCCGCGCCGCCGTGAGCGCTTTCCCTTGCGCATTACAGGCGCTTTCTGTGCCGGCGGATTCAGGCACGCCGACTTCACCGTCAATAGCGGCTCGCCCGCCTGGTCTACAAATGTCGGCATGATCTTGTCCACGGGACGCCCCGACGCGGCGCTCAGCGCGCTCCAGAAATCTTCCGCCGTGGCATTTCCATAAAGAAACCTGCGCAGGTACACGTTCACTCCGCGACGGAAAACATCCGGGCTGACATAAGCCTCTACCATGCGCAGCACCGCTGCGGCCTTCTCATAAGAAATCGGATCGAACAATTCATTGATCTCTTCCGGCGTTTCAGCCTTGGCGCGGATTGGATGTGTGTTTACCAGCGCATCCAGCGTAAGGGCCGTGTCAGTGGCCTGCACCGCATCCAGCACTGCATTCCACTCCGGATGCAGCGCCTGAGATGGCTTGAGCGCCATCCACGTGGCGAATCCTTCGTTCAGCCAAACGTTGTCCCACCACTTCATCGTCACCAGATCACCAAACCACTGGTGCGCCATCTCATGCGCCAGGACTTCAAACACGGCCTGGTGCGAATCCACGGAAGAATTTTTGTCGTCAATGAAAAGCAGCGACTCACGATAGAAAATTGCCGCCGTATTTTCCATCGCACCCGCTTCAAAATCCGGCACACCTAGAATGTCCAGCTTCCCAAACGGGTACGGGATGCCGTAATACTGGTTGTAAAATTTCAGGATCTCAGTGGCATAGCGAAGCGCGGCGGCGCTTAGCGGCTTCTTGTCCGGCGTGCCACACACTCGGATGGGAATGTTATCGGCCGAGCCTTCTACACACTCAAAATCGCCCACCGCCATCGCCACCAGATATGTGGACATCTTGGGCGTCGTGGCGAACTTAATCGTGTGTTTTCCTTCTTCCGGCCCAGGCGTGTCAGAAGCTATAACGCTGTTCGAAATCGCGGTATCGCCTGCATTCGCAATCAACGTAATATCGAATGTCGCTTTGTATGCCGGCTCATCCAGGGACGGAAAAGCGCGGCGCGCGTCCGTGTTTTCAAATTGCGTGGTTGCGTAGTTTCTTGCTTTGGTGCGCGCCAGATAAAATCCGCGCAGCTTATCATTCAAAATCCCGGTGTATTTGATATGGATGGTCGCCGGTCCCGGTTCCAGCGGATCGGCAACCGTCAATGTGACCTGTTCTTTTTCCGGAGCGAAGCTCCATTTCGCCACCTGTGTCTTGGTCTCCTGGATAATCGTCGCTTCCTGAAATTCCAGTTCGGCAGAGTTCAGCGTGAACTCATTGCCCGCTTTGTTTACTTCCACATCGAGCGTTTCGTCGCCGCTGAAGACAGCTTTCTGCAGGTCCGGCGTAAAGGACAGAGCATAGTGCTTTGCGCTCAAGCCATAAGGCAGCCGCTGAGCGCCGGCCAAAAGCGGCAAAAAAATAAAAATCATCCAGACGGACTTTTTCAATAAGAGCATTTTTTCCTCAATAACTTTGGCTTAGGCGTGCTGGCTTGCTTCTCTTCATTGTGAAAGCATCTTGCACGGATGGCGTGTAATTGCTGGTACTTTCTTTCCTTTAATCACGGTCGCGCACAGGCTGGGCTTATACGCCTTGCCGTCCCAGTCATAAACAGTGGTTTCCATTTTTGATGAGCTGATTTCAAACTGCCCTGTCAGTGAAGGCATTCCTTGTTTCACGATCTTCATAGGATGGAGCGAGGCGTATTTCTCGTGCAGCGCCAGCTTGTACCCTTCTCCGCTTCTGAGATAAACCAGCGCGTCGCAATTCGTGCTCTGGCAGTGGCATGCGCCCTGTACCTCGACAATCGTTCCCACCTCGCGGCTACCGGAACGAATCGGCAGCGTCTCCATCGTTGGATCGATGGGGCTCGCATCTCCAGCCGCGGTACACGCAGCGTCCTTGAGCGCAGCCGCCTTCAAGTCAGGCGATAAACTGTCTTGCGGCGCAACACCAACCATCATTAATCCACTGATTAAGATAAAACCGAATAAAGCAGTTAATTTCATGGTTTTGAGATATTCCTTATATATAGGGCTATTAGGGGAAGATACCACACGCCGCCGCGCCAAACCGTTGTTCAAGCAGGTCCGGGGCGTCGGCACACGGCGGAGTTTCCGTCCCCGGCAGCCATAACTCACCCTGCGGCCCCACCACGATTGCCGTCTGCGGAAAATCTGCATTGGAGAGCACGCGCAAAACCGGCAATATCTTTTTGTCAGGATCCAGTTTCGGTCCGCCCGGCTTGTCCTGCTTTACTGCATAAGCCATTCCACGAAGGAAAGTTCCATCCGCCGCCAGATGCGCTTCCAGCACCATGGTCAGGCCATTTTCCGCATTCAAATTAAATGGACCATAAGTAGCGAAGTTGCCTAACGAGTAAGCGATCAGCTTACCTTTGTATAGCTCCATAGCGCGGACCACGTGCGGCCCCGAGCCCAGCAGTAGGTCAGCGCCTGCATCAATCGCCGCGTGCGTGAACCGGCGTAGATCGCCGCGATCTTCGCCCAGAAAAGTCTCATCGCCTTCCAGGACGTGCTGATGCGTTGCCCCTTCTGCCCCGCCATGAAAGCCGACAATCACCAGGTCGGATTGAGCCTTGGCCGCGCGTATGGCTTCGAGCGATGTGTCCAGATCAAGAAAATTGAAAGCTCCCTGATACGTTGCGAACGCAATGATGGTAATTTTTCTGCCCTTCACCGTGAGCCGCGCGATGTCGCCGACTTCACCGGTGTGCGCAATCCGCATTGCATCCAGCACCTGCCGCGAACTGGCACGCCCTTCCAGGCCAAAATCCATGGCATGATTGTTGGCCAGCCCCATTGCGGTGAATCCCGCATCTTTCAGATACTTTCCGTACCGTGTCGGCACGCGAAACGCGAAACACGTTCCTAGTTTCTTTCCGCGACACTTGGCTGAATCTCCGCCATCGACGATCGGGCCTTCCAGATTGCCATACACCACGTCGCCACGCTTGAGGAATGGCGTTACTTCGGTTAGAAGATCGGCTCCATCGTTCGGCGGCAGCGTGGACTCGTCAGGAAAAGTCGTGCCCAGCATCACGTCGCCCACGGCAGTAACCACGATCTCGTCATACGGACTTGGCGAATTCACAGCCTCAACTGCAATCGTCTGCGGCGCTGCCGGCGAAGGCGACTGTTGCGGGGTCGGTGCGGGTGATGCTTGAGGTGTGGGTGATGCCTGAGGCGCGGGCGGCGCAGTGCTCATTTCTGGCTTGGACTCCTGTGACGGGCGCGGCGCCGTCTGCGACGTAGTCTGCGTCGATGAAAGCTGTTGCCCGTTCAGCGTTGCCGCTCGAAGCAATCCCGGAACGGCCAGCATCACGCAACAGCAAACGGCCCTGGCCATGCCACCTAACCCTGTCGTCCTGAGCGGCACCGAGCGCCGAAGGCCGGGGTCCCCAACACGCGCGGCTTTTCGCGTGGTGGGGTGGAGAAGTGAGGTAAAGTCGAGGGATCCCGCGGTCCTATCCCTTGCCATGCAGCTACAGGCACTTTTCACTAATATCCATCCGCTCTTCCGTTCATCAAAACCCCTGAGTCGTCATCATCACGTATCCAGTCCCACTATCCTTCCCGCCACTACCATTTCAACACAGCGGTCCCACGCAAACCAATAAGCTATTTCCCTGTAGTCCTTCACGTCAAAAACCGCCAAATCCGCGTCTTTGCCCGTCTTCAGACTGCCCTTCCTGTCTTGCATCTGCAACGCGCACGCAGCATTGATCGTCGTCGCCGCAATCGCCTCCGCCGGCGTCATCTTCATATGCGTGCAAGCCAGTGAGAGCACAAAAGGCATGCTCGGCGTGGGAGAAGTGCCGGGATTGTAGTCCGTGGCCAGCGCCACTGGCGCACCAGCGTCAATCAGCCGCCGCGCATCAGGAAACTCTTTGTGGCCAAGAAAATAATTTGCCCCCGGCAGCAGGACCGCCACCGTCTCTCCGCGCGCCAGCAGTAAAATATCTTCCGGCTGCACGCAATCCATGTGATCAAAGGATGCGGGCTGATGCTCCAGCAACGGCCCCAGCTTTGCTGCCGTAAACTGGCAGACGTGAGCACGCGTCCCCAGATTGTGTTTGCGCGCCGCCGCTAATACTTTTTCCGACTGCTCCTGTGTGAACGCCCCCCGATCGCAAAACACGTCAACATACTTCGCCAGTTTCTTTTTGGCGACCAGCGGAATCATCTGGTCGCAGACTTTCTTCACATAGTCGTCTGCTTTGCCTGCATATTCCTGCGGCACAACGTGCGCCGCCAGTAGTGTTGGAACCACTTCGCCGGGCCATTGCCGCGCCGCATCGCGAATCGCCTCCAGTGACTTGATCTCGTCTTCCAGGGTTAAGCCATAGCCAGACTTGGCCTCCACTACGCTGGTTCCCTGCTCCAGCATGGCATTCAGCGCCGCCAGAACTTTCTTGCTCAGCTCGCCCCGGCTTGCCCCTCGTACCCCCGCGACACTGGAACGAATCCCGCCACCCGCGGCCGCAATCTCTTCGTAGTCTGCGCCGCCAATGCGCTTTTCAAAATCGACCAGGCGGGGCCCGGCAAACACCGGATGCGTGTGGCAATCAATCAGCCCAGGCAAAACGACGTTGCCCTCGCAGTCGATCTCCTGCACCTTGCGACGATTGCTTCTAAGCCACGGATCACGCAGCAGTTCACGTTGTGAACCAGCGGCAAGTATCTTTCCTCCGCCGCAAAGCACAGCCGCATCCTTTATCAGGCCGATTTCGTGTAGGTCGCGACCGCGCCGCGGCGTATTCTCGCCGTGCAGCGTAAGCAGCTGGCTGATGTTGGCCAGCAGAAGATAAGGAGACGGTCTTGTTTTATTAATCACTCAGAACCCTGTTCCCGGAGATCACTAGCTGGCCATAATCACCGAGTTAAAATCCATCGCTTCGCGCAGTTTTGAAATCTCATTCGTTGAGCCGAAAGGTGTCGTATCATTGTACTCACGCTAAGGCAAACAGCTACAATAGAAGAGGAGGCGATATGAAGGTGTTCATCTCGTATGGCAGTGGTGCCGATCAGGTCACCGCTCTTCGCCTTCAGGCGTTAGCAGCTGTAAATGGCTTGACAGTGTATGTACCGCCCGTCCACACTCGTCAGAATTCGACAAACTTTCTTTATCCCGAAGTATCCCAAAAACTCGGTGAATCCGATTTGATTTTGGGAGTGCTTAGTGCGGGTCTAACGGAGGCTTGCAGGCAGGAGCTGAATTCGAGCCTTGCTCTCGGTAAGAATACAATCGTCATGGCCAGTCCCGCGCTTGCTCAACAGCTACAACCACACTTTGGAGCCAACACAGTTGTAATAGACCCCATCAATCCGGACCGGACAGAGCAAGGCATTGTACAGCACCTTAAAACGGTTGATGCACAGCAAAACGCGAAAAAGGCTTTATTGGCTTTAGTCACACTTGCGCTCGGTCTGCTCATCTTTGCACGCGCCGACTGATTCGAATGCGGACGCCACGCTGCACGATTGATAGCTCGTGTGTCATCGCTCTCGATCATCTTGATCATCTCTCAAAGCTTAGCTTTCTCTTCACGCGCGTACTCGTGCCCAAGGCAGTTCGAGAAGACCTCTTCAAACGCCGAGCGACAAAGAACCGGATAAGATCACTTTTTGATCGATATGCCTTTCTTCAGCGTTGTGACGATTACGAGAAAGGTGCTGTTGAGTTTCTTCTTTCCGAAAGAGTCCGAGAAGGAATGAAGGATCGCGGGGAAGTTGAGGCAGTAGTACAGGCGTCACAGCTGGGTGCGGCAGTGATAGTAGATGATCCTTGGGGTCGAAAGTTAGCTAAACAGTACGGACTTGAACGACACGGTACCGTTTGGATTCTGCAGCGTTTCTACGAACTCGGATTGGTTTCCGCTTCTACTCTGCGAAACGACTTCGCTGCTCTATTCGATCGAGGCATCCGATTACCGCATAAAGCAGTTAATGAACTATTAGCGCAAATCGGTCAAGCACCGCTATAGAGACGCCTGCTCATTCTGGTGACGCCGGTCTAATCCAAGGCCGCGAGGAGCTACCTCCCCTTCATCGGCACCTTCACGCCTGTCCTCTTTGCGAACCGCGCTGCCTCTTCATACCCCGCGTCCACGTGCCTAGCCACGCCGATTCCAGGATCGTTCGTCAGCACGCGCTCAATGCGTTTCGCCATCATCTCCGTCCCGTCGGCCACTGTGACCTGCCCGGCGTGCAGAGAATAGCCAATGCCCACGCCGCCGCCGTTATGGATTGAAACCCAACTGGCGCCGCTGGCGGTGTTGAGCAGCGCGTTCAGCAGCGGCCAATCGGCCACGGCGTCACTGCCATCTTTCATGCTTTCGGTTTCTCGATACGGTGAGGCCACGGAACCGCAATCAAGATGGTCGCGTCCGATCACGATTGGCGCCTTGATCTTGCCTTTCTTCACCAGATCATTCATGGCCAGGCCAAACTGCGCGCGTTCGCCATAGCCCAGCCAGCAGATGCGCGCCGGCAAGCCCTGGAACTTGATCCGCTTGCGCGCCAGTTCAATCCAACGGCTCAGGATGCGGTTCTGCGGAAACAGCTCCAGCACCAGATCGTCGGTCACGGCAATGTCAGCCGGATCGCCGGAGAGCGCCACCCAGCGGAACGGGCCGCGCCCCTCGCAGAACAGCGGACGAATGTATGCCGGCACAAAGCCGGGAAAATCATAAGCGTCTTTCACTCCGCGCTGAGAGGCAAACGTGCGGATGTTGTTGCCGTAATCAAATGTCACGCTGCCCATCTTCTGCAAACGCAGCATGCCCTCAACGTGGCGCGCCATCGCATCCAGGGATTTTTCCAGATACGCCTTGGGATCGCTCTCGCGCAGCTCCAGCGCCTGCTCCAGCGACATGCCATTGGGCACGTAGCCGTTCAGGGGATCGTGCGCGGAAGTCTGGTCGGTAAGAATGTCCGGGAGCACGCCGCGCTCGGCCAGCTCCGGAATCACGTCGGCACAATTCCCCACGAGCCCCACGGAGATCGCTTCTTTCTTGCGCACGGCATTTTTCAGGATGCGCAGCGCTTCATCCAGATTGTTGACCATGAAGTCGCAATAGCCGGTCTTCAGCCGCCTCTTGATGCGCTCCGCGTCCACGTCGATCCCCAGGAAACACGCGCCAGTCATGGTCGCGGCCAGAGGCTGCGCGCCACCCATGCCGCCCATGCCGCCGCTCACGATCAGTTTTCCCGCCAACTCGCCGCCAAAATGTTTTTCCGCCGCTGCGGCAAACGTCTCAAACGTTCCCTGAATAATCCCCTGCGAGCCGATATAAATCCAAGACCCAGCCGTCATCTGCCCATACATCATGAGCCCGGCGCGTTCCAGTTCGTTGAACTTCTCCCAATTCGACCAGTGGCCCACAAGATTGGAATTGGCGATGAGCACGCGGGGCGCGTAGTCGTGCGTTTTGAAGATTCCCACGGGTTTGCCCGATTGCACCAGCAGAGTCTCATCGCTCTCCAGGGCCTTCAATGACGCAAGGATCGCCTCCAGGCATTGCTGGTTGCGAGCTGCTTTGCCTGTACCGCCATAGACCACCAAATCGCGCGGACGCTCGCCCACCTCATCGTCCAGATTGTTCATGAGCATGCGCATGGCAGCTTCCTGCGGCCATGCCTTGCACGTCAGATCGGTTCCACGTGGAGCTTTGAGCGGAGGCAGATGCGTAGCCTGAATTTCAGTATCAACCGGCATACAAAGATGGTAGCAAATATGGGTCTGGTTAAGCGTTGAATCGCCACCGCCGTTCTGTGGCCCGCCTTGAGCTCTGCTTCCGGCATCCAACTTTCAGACACCGGGAGGTGCGACTTGGACAGCAGAATTCGCGAAGGCATCGTCGATCGCGGGATTGAGAGAGGTGAATGGGAGATGAGAAATCTTGGCAAGCAGCTTGGCCATGAAGAGTCCGACCAGGAACCACATGCAGGCACAGTGGGCGAACACAATTCGGGACAAATGTCAGCCGATGCCTCAGAACAGACTGGCACCACTCCAGTCGCGCGCTCTAAGGACAAAGGTTCCCAGCAGCATGAAATTGACAAAGACGATATTCGCAATAGAAAAGTTGATCCAGAGGCTGTGCGGGAGTCATTCAAAGAAGCTGAATTGGATCCAATTGCAGAAAGCGAGCCTGAGGAAGGCGAGACGGCCGCGTAAATTAATTCTGGACTGCGGGTTAAGGGTCTGAAGACGGCTGGCGCCACAGGAGCTTAGAATTCTATTGGCGACGATGAATCGCAAGGGGTTTGCATCGAAGCGACAACTGCAGGTCACCAGGTATTGTAGGCCGTGCCTTCAGAGCTGACCAGGCTTGATCCGCTTTTCACGTCGCTGATGCCTGGCTGGGTCTGATCAATGCTGGTTAGCACGTCTTCCTGCACGGTCTGCCATGAATCGGTGGCGTGGGTAAAAGGATCCTTGGGGATTGCGTGCAGGTAGCCCGCTGAAACAATGTCATCTAAAGCTTGCGGCGCTTTGCCTTTGTCCTGGGTGTATTGATCAATGGCCTGGCGCATGTTGTAGAGGTCCTCTTTCAGGACCGCTTCATTTGCGTGCAGCACGTGAATTCTATAAATCGGCACCATCACACCCAACAGAATGGAGATGATAGCGCACACGATGATCATCTCAATCAGCGTGAAGCCGCGCTGCCGCCTCTGTAATCTGAATGGACCGATCATAAAGTTACCAATCCTTATATTTGGTGCCATCTAAGCCAACACCGGTGGACTTTGTATACACATCAAACACATTCTGCCCGCCCCATGAATCTGACTGGGGATCGTCCTGCATGGAGCGCAGGCCCCAATCCGTGTTCCCGGTCATGGGATCTACCGGGATGCGGCGCAGAAAACGGAGCTTTTTGCCGCCGGCAATCTCCACGCCATTGACCAGAGTATCCATATCCGGCGGATATCCCTCAGAGCCCAGCTTCTGCTGAAATGCGTTTTTGTCCGCGGCGTCTTTGTAGCGATCAATCGCGGAACGCATTTCCCAAAGATCGCGCCGCAGTTCCACTTCCCGCTGGCGGCGTACGCTTACTTTCAGCACTGGAACGGCCGCCCCCATCAGGATCAGCAGGATGGTGATCACCACAATCATTTCCAGCAGGGTCACGCCACTTTGCCGTCGCCCCAGCAAATGCCTGGTCATCAAGCCCCGGTTGAAACGATTTGTTTGTCTCTGCCTCATCACGGACCTTCTATTAGTTTACCGTGATTGTGCTTTGCGATCCCAGTACGCTCATCATCTGGTTCTTGCTGTTCCGTGCTCCCGGTACAGCAATGGAAATCGCGCCGGTACCCTTGGCCTTGGCCGTAAACGTCAGGTTAAACACGGTACCGTCGCCGGTGATGCCTTGTGATCCAGGCGTGCGTTGCGCGGTGATCTGCAGTCTGCCCGTTGCCGGGTCATCGCGATACACCAGCGCCACGTTCTGGCCGTCTTTGGCCAGGAAATCACCATTCGTGACTTTCACGAACTGGAACAGCTTTGGATCATAACTAATTTGAATCGGAACGGATGCAATGTCTTCGCCCTGTGAAAGCACAACCGTCATAAAGAAGGTGCTTCCCGCTTGCTGTTGCACTGCGCCCGGCTCAAGACGCAATCCCACCTGACCCGGCTTGAGCGGTTGCTGCTGCGCAGGTGTGCCCTGTGGCGCTGCATTTTGCTGCTGCGTCGGTTGCTGTCCAGGAACCTGCTGCTGCGGAACGGTGGCCGCTGGCTGCCGCGCAGGTGTCACCGGGGCTCCGGTTGCGGGTTGCTGCTGCGCAGCTACTGTGGGAGTAACGTTGCTGGGAGATACCTGCCGGCCCGCCATGCGCAGATCGATTCCGCTGCCCGTACCCACGTCAAACGTGCGGCGATTCAAGTCATTGAGTTCCTGGCTGCGCACAATGTGCGGTACCAACAGGAATACCAACTCATTCGTAATGTGTTCCTTCGTCGTGGAGCTAAACAGGTACTTTAAGATGGGAATCTCCCCCAGGAATGGCGTGCCACCGGTGGTATTGGTGTCCTGCACTTCCAGGATTCCGCCCAGTAGGTTAGTCTCTCCATCCATCAAACGGATGGTATGCTCAATTTTGCGTGTGCTGATAATGGGCTGCGTAATGCCGCCGATGGTCTGCGATCCATTCAGATTTGAAATTTCCATTGACGCCTTCAGCGTGACCTGCCCATCAGGATGCACGCGCGGTGTAATTTCCATCTTTACGCCGACGTCCGTATAGGTGAATTGAGTATTGACACCCACGGAGCCCACACCTGTGCCGATGCCCAGCGGCGTACCGAATGAACCTGTCGCAATTGGAATCTTGTCGGCAATGGTAAGCGTCGCCTTCTCATTGTCCGTGGCGCGGATCTTCGGGTTCTGCATGATCTTGGTGTCAGCGTCAGACAATATCGCCGACGCTTTCAACGAATCAATCGATACGGCGTAGTTTGTCGAGTTCAGGTGCTGCAGATCGTTAAAGTTCAAGCCGCTGCCCGTGCTTGTTGTTGTGGTGGTACCGGTGCCCGTGCCGGTGCTGGTGGTATTTGTCCCTTGCAGGGCGACCTGAAGAGTCTGCGGCGGCGTAATACCCAGCGTCCGCAGCTTATCGCGCCTTACCTGAGCTACCCACACATCCACAATCACCTCAGGCTTGGATTTATCGATATCGTCAATCATCTTGGAAGCCAGCGCCAGTTGGTCCGGAGTGCCTTTGATTACAATGGCGCTCTGCGATGGAATCTGCTGAATGCGCTGGACCTCAAGCACGGTGCGGATGGCGTTCACAATGTCCTGAAGGTCAGTGGGGCCGGAAACGTTGCCGAGATAAAAAGTCTTTACTACGTTTTGCTCCAGTTCGCGGCGCTTCGCCTGCGTATCCTGGGCAACGAAAATTGTGTTCGGCGTAACCGGGCGCCAGAATGTGCGAGACTCCAGAGCGACAATATCCAACCCTTCCTGCAGGCTCACGCCTTTCAGCTTAATGCTCAGGCGGCGGGAAGTGTAATCGGGATCAAAAAGCACGTTGATGCCGGCCAGCTTGCCAATCGTTTCATACGCCACTTTGGAGTCTTCCGTCATTTCCAGGGCGGTGATTGGCGAATCGGGAAACTGGGCCAGTGCCACGGGAGAGCTGGCGCCCTCCAGACGCTTACGCAGAGGATCTTCTTCTTCCTGCCGGCTCGGCGGTGTTGCAGTGGCTTGCCCCCCTGTGCCTCCCTTTTGCATCATCTGCTCAGTACGCCGAATTTCCTGTGCCGCCAGATCATTACTGGGATCAACCTCCAGCGCCTGCTGGAAAACACTTAGCGCTTCCTGCAGACTGCCCTGGTCCCTCAGCTTTTGCCCACGCTTAATCTTGCTGGCGGCGGAGAGCATGCGTGTCCGCTCAAACGGCACACGGTATTTCAGTTCCTCTGGCTTTTGCTGATAGGCGGCTTTATAGAATTCAAACGCAGCTTCGTAATCCTGCCGCGCCTCTGCCTTGACCCCTTTTTGGAACAGAGTTTTGGCGGATTCCGCGGCGGACAAAAATGCCGCAAAAAGAAACAAAATTGTGAGGGTTGCTGTAACCTTCCTCATACGCTCCTACTCATCTAGGCTTTTTCCTAAGTCCTTCATTTTTCAGGGAAAATAGTGCGGGCACTTCCCGTCAATGTTACCCGGATTTAGACTTTTTGGAAGCCAGATTATACACCGGTTTCGGTGCCTTACCTAGAACGACTTTAGTAACCGATTTTGCGCTGTGGTAGCATAAAAAGTTTGCCGTAAGCCACCAAACCGTGCCATGGCCCGCCAGACCACACACCAAACCGAGCCTAACAAGCCCAAAAACGTCAAGCGGGATCCCATCGCTTCCGGCGAGCGCGATGCCACGTTTAACCGGGCGGCCAGCCATAATTATTTCCTGGAAGACAAGATGGAGGCTGGAATCGTGCTGACCGGGTCTGAAGTAAAGTCCGTACGCGCTGGCCGCGCAAACCTGAAAGATGGCTATGCCCTGCTTAAAGATGGCGAATTATGGCTGCTCAATGCTCACATCGGAGCTTACGAGAACGCTGGTTACGCGGGACATACGCCGCTTCGCACCCGCAAGCTTCTTGTCCGTGCGGACGAGTTGCGCAAACTCCAGGCCAAGACCCGGCAAAAAGGTTACACGCTTGTCCCAACGCGCATGTACTTCAAAAACGGTAAGATCAAATGTGAGATTGCCCTGGCCAAGGGCAAACAAAGCTGGGACAAACGTGAAACCGAACGCCGCCGCACCGCCGACAAAGAAGCCCGAGAGGCCATTGCACGGTCGCGAAAACAGTAGCCTCATTTTTTATTTTTGGAGATTTATTTTTAAAGATAGGAGTTGAACCCGCACTTATGGATATCCGACTGATCGCCGCCAATCCCGCTGAAGTTGAGACCGAATGCCTGGTCGTTTTTGCCCTGGACCATGCAACGAAAGACAGTGCTAATAAAGACTTGGCCAAAAGCAATCAAGCAGGCAAAGAAGCTCCCAAGCCTGAGCCTCGCCTGGCAATAAAAGATAGCGTTTTGGAAAAGGCCGTGGCTGAACTCGTCGCCAGTGGAGAAGTTACTGGCAAAGCCTTTGAAACTGCCGTCCTCCACCGTCCTCAAGGATTAAAGGCCAAAAGGCTGCTGGTGGTTGGCGCGGGCAAGGCCAAATCGTTCACGCATGCTGAAGTGCGCAAGGCCGCCGGCAGCGCGATCCGTGCGTTGAAACCGAAGACGATCAAGAGCTGCGCCATTCTGGTGCCAGATCTCACAAGCGGCGCAGAAGATGCCGTGCGGACGATTGTTGAAGGCGCTCTAGTCGCGGACTTCGATCCTGACACCTACCGCAGCGACCGCAAAGACCAGAGCGTGAAAGAAATTACCGTGGTCGCGCCTTCAGGAGCAGACCAGGGCAAACTGCAAAACGCCTTAACGCAAGGCCGGGTTATGGGCGAATCGCAGAACTTCACGCGGGAACTGGTGAATGAACCCAGCAACAAACTCACGCCCACCATGCTGGGCGATCGCGCAAAAAAGATGTGTGACACCGTGGGCCTGAAATGCGAACTTATGGGGCCCGACAAAATCAAAGAAATGAAGATGGGCGCATTCTGGAGCGTGTCGCAGGGATCAGATGAAGAGCCTCGCTTGATCGTGATGCGCTATGATCCGCCCGGCGCGCCGGAAAAACCTGTGCTCGGTCTCGTTGGCAAAGGCATTACGTTTGATACCGGCGGCATTTCCATCAAGCCGGCCGACGGCATGGAGAAAATGAAATACGATATGGCCGGCGGCGCGGCCATGATCGGCGCCATGCGCGCCATTGCCCTGCTCAAGCCCAAGGTAAAAGTCATCGGCATTGTCTGCGCATCTGAAAACATGCCCAGCGGCAAGGCGCAGAAGCCGGGCGACGTGCAGATTGCCATGTCCGGCAAATCCATTGAAATCATTAATACAGATGCTGAAGGCCGCCTCGTACTGGCCGACGGCCTTTATTACGCCCGTACCCTCGGCTGTACTCATCTCATCGACGCCGCAACTCTCACCGGCGCGTGCGTGGTCGCGCTGGGTTACGCTAACGCCGGCGTCTTCGCCAATGATGAAGACGCTTATAAGCACTTCACCACGGCCCTGCAACGCTCGGGCGAAAAGTTCTGGCGTCTCCCGCTTGACCAGGAATATCTTGACCAGATCCGCTCCAACATCGCCGACATCATGAATACCGGCGGACGCTGGGGCGGCGCCAGCACCGCGGCCGTCTTCCTGAAAGAGTTTGTCGATGACACGCCCTGGCTGCATCTCGATATCGCCGGCACCGCATGGATGGAAGAAAACAAAAGCTGGATCGCCAAAGGCCCATCAGGAATCGGCGTAAGAAGTTTGATTGAGTTTGTAAGGAGCTTTGAGAACGCAAAGTAATGGTTGGATTTGGACTTCTTGGCACTTTCGCTTTGAATCTATCTGCCTTTTTAAAAATGAGGGCCGCAGACGCGAAACTATTGAGCCCACTCTGAAGGCGAACGAAACTAGCCGAAGGGTGGATCGATAGTGAAACAATTGAGTCTCCGGCCGAGCGACACCATCGAACCAGAGCACTGCACTGTGCGCCATCCCTGCGCTTCTTCCGCACATCAAAACTGATTAACGCCGCCGAAGGAGTTTTCATCCATGAGACACAACCTATTCGCACTGCTGGTGCTGGGATTAATAAGCGTTGGCTGCACCACGAACAAAGCTGCCACGCCTGATACCGCCGCTCCAAGTTCCGCCAGCAGTCCGTCCAGCAACCCTGATCAGGAGTTCGTCACCAAGGCGGCACAGGGCAATAGCGCCGAAGTTGAGTTAGGGAAAGTCGTCGCCGCCAAAAGCAAGAATCCCAGCGTGAAGCAGTTCGCCCAGATGATGGTGAAAGACCATACCACAGCGCTCAATGAGTTACAGGAACTCGCGCAAACCAAGAACCTTAACTTCAATGACGATCTGCCCGACGATGCCAAAGAGCTGCAGACAAAGCTTTCCAGCGACACCGGTAAACAGCTCGACAAGGACTACATGGACAGCATGGTCGAAGACCATCAGAAGGACGTCCAGGAGTTCACGGACAAGTCACAAAACGCCAAAGATTCCGACGTGAAGCAATGGGCCAGCAAGACCCTGCCGACGCTGCAAAAGCATCTGGAAAAAGCCCAGCAGATTGACGCCAAACTGAACAAAGGCAAAGCATCCGGATCGTCGCCCAGCGGTGACAGCCAGTAAGATAAATCAAGCCTATGAAACAAGAAGAGAGGCCGCAAAATACAGCCTCTTTTCTTTTGATCTTTTTCCGACCTGCGCTTTTCTGCGTAATCTGCGGCGATAAAAGCGGCCCGGCGCTATTGCCGCGGCTCACTCTCAGTCGTACCTTCCCTGCACAAACCACTCGTCCGTTTGTACTTCCCTGAAAATCCGATAGATACTCTTTCCTCCACTGACTCCCAGTTCCAGGTCCCATTCTTCCCGTTGCGATGCGTCACGACCAGTCCACCACTCGCCGTCGCTGCGCAACGGCCCACTGGCGTGCGTTACTCTTGCTCTTATGTCCTTGAAAGCGATCACCGCCGGCGCATAGCCAAGCACTTGCACCCGCGCCCTCAGAGGGGGCCTAAACATGCGCATTGGCAACACTGAAACATCGGGCCGCTTTCGTTTGTGCTGGTCATTTTGTTTTGGCGCGCAAGTCGGCAACACCGCAAAACTATCGGGACGATATGAATCGAGCACCACAGGAAACCCCACCCGCCCGCGGCCTTCTTCATCGGCTTCACGCAGCACCGCGCGTAGACGGGCCAGCGTGATCTCCAACCTTGCGGGCTCAGGTCCAGTCGGCTGAAAAAAATTGGCCTGCGTGGTGCGCACGCGTGCCGGCATCACTTCGATCGTCACCTTTCGGACGGGCGCCCACGGCGGCCGCTCCGCCAGATCAAGCTGCAACAACTTCAACAGCACTTTCCCATCTTGCGTAGGGACTGGAAGCTTCAACCTCCACTGGTGGAGTGGCTCGGCCGCTTTTGGTAACGTATTAGCTTTTAATTGCTGGTCAGCGGGAACTTCCAGTTCAAGATGGATGCGCGCTTCGTCCGTAGCTAGAGATCGAGATTTCAGCCGCGTCATCAACTGTTGCAGCAGTCTGTTCAGCACAAATCCCAGAGGCTCCAGCAAATCAATCGCTTCTTCCAGTTCGACGCTCTCTTGAAAACGCTTCGGCGGCTCTGCCGGAACAATCTCGCGCCGTACCTCTCCTCGCGCCAGTCGCTGTAAGTGCAAACCATGCTGCCCGAGCCTTTGTGAAAGCTCCAGCTGCGGCAGCGCGGCCAGGGACTTGAAATCTCGTATGCCCCAGCTCTCCAGTGTATCCAGCACTTCCGGCTCAAGCCCCAGGATTTCCACCGGCAACCCGCCCAGTCGCCGCGCCTCTTCTCCGGCGGCGATGATTGCTGTCCCCGCGCCGCCGCGTGCAGCGCAGCAAGCCGCATCAGGATTTGTGGCAATTCCTATATTTGCCACAAATCCAGCCTCCGAGCTTCGCTCCGCCAGCTGTTGCGCGATCTGTCGCGAAGATCCGAGCAGGCGCTCAGTTCCACTCAGATCAAGAATGACCGTTCCCGGGCAAGTGGACTCAACCCGCGACGCAAAATCATGACCGCAATCAAGCAACGCACGATGCGCCAGCATCTCCTGCTTCGCAACCCTTTTTCGCAGCTCTACTCCGGGACAAGCTTCGGCCTGCAACTTGGTCATCCCTGTCCAAATACCCAACTTCCTCGCCTGCTCATTACATGCAGACACCTTCAGCAAAGAGTCTGGGCCATCCAGTACAGCTATCGAACCAGTTCTAAAATAGGTGCGCACCTCGTCAGGCGAAAGCGAGGTCTTACTGCGTAGCGCAGCCTGCACTGGGAAATCGGGAAGGTGAATGCAACCGAGTAAATGAATATAATCAAACAACATACTTCACTCTCAGAATGTGCCGTGCATAAATTCGGTAATCGGATTTTGCTCTGATCAAGCTTTTCTTCTTACGCCCCAATAAGTTAATCTTGTGTTTGCCTGCCACCTTCTTCTTGTGTTTGCCTGCCACCTTCTTCTATAAACGCTTGCCATTTGGTTTTCTGTCGCGATCTATCATTTCTATTGACGATCGCTATCGCCTTGCGAGTCGGTGCACCATACTCGCCATGAATTTGCTCATCATTATGTTCTTGCGTTAAATATTTGTTTCCACTGCTGTCCGGTTAAAACTCGAACAGAATCAGTCGGTTGACGTTTTTGACAAGGTTGGCGTCCTCGTCGATGCTCTGAATGGCGCATAAAATGGATGTTTTCTCGAACAGTGTGAGGCTGAGAATCTGTAGAATCTGATACAAGCTCGGCTCCAGTCCGAGTCGTTTGCGCATGATCGCGACCAGCACGTACACCGACACCGCGATCCAGATTTGTGTTTTCACCGCGTTCTCGCTGGTGCCGTAGAACGCCTTGATGCGCAGGTGCTGCTTGATCCACTTGAAAAACAGTTCCACCTGCCAGCGCTGCTTGTAGATTTGCGCGATGGTCAGCGCCGGGAGCGTAAAGTTATTGGTCAGGAACTTCAGCCGCTTGTTGGTCTGGGCGTCGTAGTAGCTCACCCTCCGCAGCGCGTCGGGATAAACCGAAGCCGACTCGTACGACAACAAGATCACCGTCTGGTCCGAGCGCACGCCCGTGCTCTTGTCCACAGGATACGAATAGCGGCGCTGGAGCAAGACGTTCGATTTGGTGCGCACCACGAAGAAGGCCGAACTGAGCGTCAGCACAAACAGCCGTTCGAAATCGATGTAGCCGCGATCCATCACGTAGAACGCGCCCGCCTCGGGCTCGATCTGATCCAGCATGTTCACATCGTGCACCTTGCCGTCGGTGATGTGCAGGAAAGCTGGAATATTGCCGCGCAGGTCCAAGAGCGTGTGCATCTTGACCGCCGCTTGGCGTCGCCGGAACTGGGCCCAGGGAAACAGCGCCAGGCACAGATCGATGGTGGTCGAATCCAGAGCATACAGGCTCTCGTTCAGATCGACGCCCATGGGCTCTTGAACATACAGTCTGCGCGCGGTCGCAATCAACCTGTAGGCAAAGTCGGCATAGATGCGCCAGTCGAGTGACTCGTTGGCGTCGGCCAGGGTCGAGCGCGCCACGCCGCTGCGGAAACCCATGTGGTAGAGCTTGCCTCCCACCGCTCCCAGCAGGTCTCGATGTCTCGCAAGCTCTCGCGATAAGTCAACTGCGCGAAGGCCATCACCCAATGCTGGTCCCAGCAGGAGAAGTTCTTCGCGTAGCGGTCTCCACGGTAGCGGGCGACACATTTTTGGAATTCCTTGTGGGGCAGATGCTCGATCAGTTGTGCAAACACCGTCCGGCCCGAGTTCATCCTGCATTGTGGCCGCCCCCGTCATCGCCGCCAAGCTCGATTTGCAGGTTTGCATTTTCAAATCGTTCCCGGCCCCAAAGCTACTATCCCACCAGTAATCAGAAGCTTACGCCGACTTCATGCGATTTTCCCGGACAGCAGTGATGGAAAATAATAACAGAGCATCGAACAACTATAATGCCTTGAAGCAGGATGATTAATGTGAGACATTATTAAAAGGCTAAATATCTATATTGCTTTAACGCAATTGTAGCCTTCTGCTTAGAAGGCAGAGGGACATAACATGTCGGCTGGGGGCTGCTGTTACTTTAAGTGCAGTTATCAGCCACTTCACCATTCGGTTAAGATGTGATGGATTATTCGTTGAAGCGTTTGGTTTCATAAATTTTAAGTTTTTAGAACAACCGTTGTGACGACGAAAGTTCAGCAAGTTCATCCCGGCATAAGGAATTTTAGTATTATTGATCTATATTTCTATTGTATGAATTGATAGATATGTTGCTGGTAACTCTATGTGCTTTACAATCCCTTGCAATTGTTCTCATATTCACGTTCCTGGACAGATGGCGTTGAGCGCTTCGGCTTTTGCGGTTATTCGAATTCTTGAATAGTAGCGCGACATTTTTATGGACTGGTGACCTGCAATTGACATAATCGTTTCGTCGGGCGCACCGGATTCAAACAGTTTCGTGATGATCTGGTTGCGAAAGTTTCGCGGCTGCAGCCACTCCAGGCCGGTCTTTTTGCGCATCGTCCTGAATGCGGACCGTATAAAGTATGTCGACGCCGGCTTAGTCACGTCATAGCTGCCGCGCTTCAGCCGATAGGGAAAAATGTAATGGTCGGCATGCCAGGCTCCCAGACGTTTCGCTCTCTCCATAATCCTGCCCACTTGTTTTGCGGCGACTGCGTTCAGCGGCACCACGCGTGCACGAAATTCATTCTTCACTTTGCTATCGGGAATATGGATCGTTGGCGGATCGTGCTCCAGAAAGACATGTTTCATCTGCAGGTGCCGCAACTCGATTCCCATGGCTGAAGTGTTATTCGTCAGCGACACAGCCCAGTAGGCAACGCTCCAATCCGGATTACCCGCCACCACGCGAAAGAATCTTTCTTCTTCCTCCGCTGTCAGGACTTTCGGCGGCGTCCAGTTGGGGAGCGGCAACGGCTTATAATGTTTTTCGATCAAGTCCCACAAGTCAGCCGCTTTTAGAATCTGTGCCAGCGTATTCAACTCATGATTCACGCACGACGCGCCTGCTTCCATCCGCCGTTGGCGCTGATATTCCAGAAAATGCCCAATATGAATTTGCGACAGCAACACCCCAGCAAACATTTTGCTCAGATTTCGGACATACCATTCATACATCTCGATTGTCCGGGGCTTTTTGCTGTGCATTTTTTTGATCTCCAGCCAGTGCCTGGCTGCCTCCTCAAAAGGAAGCGTGCGAAACTGTAATGGCGTCATCACTCTCATAGTTCGGGGCCTGCTTTGCGGTGCTCCGGCCGTAGGAAGTAGCCGGGTGCAGCCGTTACTTGGGTTCGAAAGTTATTCTATGCGATTCGTCTTATGTTCGCTACAACAAAATATAGTCGGCCATGGGGCCCTGGCCCACAACATATAGGTTTTTAAAAAAGCTCTGGAGCCATGAAATATCTCAACTGCGCTTCGGCATTGCTCAGGATTGGGATTTCTTTTCGACGGCCGCCCCATCTGATCGCGCTATTTACCTGCGCTTTTTACCCCTCGACGGCCGGCTGCAATGGCGTGCCCCCCGGCATGAGCGCCATCACGCTTTCTGGCGTCAACTCTTTGCCCGCCACGTCGTGGGCGGCTTGAATTGCGACCACCGCCAGGTTGCCAAATGCGGCTGTTATGCGTTCTATTGTGGCCGCATCAAAACTGCCCGGTCCGGCGGCCGGCGCGACTGCGCCAAGTATCTGTTCAATGAATAACGCTGCGTCCGTCACAGTCTTCAGCGTCTGTTTCAGTTTGTCCGCCGTGGAAATGCTGGTTACAGAATTTGTTGCCAAGATTGCACCTCGTGAAAATCGTATTTGGTATTTCGTACTTGGTATTTGGTGGGGTGGTGATCAGCCCGATGGCCGCTCAGCGTTGCGCAGCCAGCGGCTTCAATGCCGCAATCGCCGCCACGGGATCTCGAACATCCGGCCGAATAATCTCGCCTACCGGCTTCTTCCCCATCAACCCGCGCACCGCGTTGATCAGCGCCGGAATCTGTTCCAGCAATCCCACAACCGCCGATTGTTTCTCCTGCAACGTTGCTGATTTATCTTTTGCCACTTTGGCCACGGCATACGCGGCAAAGGCATCCACGGCGGCAATCTGCGCCTGGCGCGCTTTCTCCACGGCCTGCTGCGCTTCGCGCGTCTGCGGCAGGTAAAACACTTGCGGATCAAACGCCGCATCCTGCGTGCCATCCTGCGGATCGCCCGCGCATGCGTGCCGGATGTCGGCATCAAAGTGGTTGTAGCCCGCCACGGCGCAATCGATCAGCGCTTTGCTCGCGGCCAGGGACTCGTATGTCGTCTGGTCCCATGTGCTCACGCATCCCGCCAGCAACGCGCATGCAGGGATCGTCACGCAAAGCACCAGCACGCTGGTGATCTTTGTCCAGTCAGTAATGCGCGCGGGCTGGTTTCCCGGCAGCGGTGACTGCTTCAGATACAGCAGCACCGATTTCACGCCAATCACCAGCGCCGCCGCGCCAATTTTCGTCAGCCCGGCTTTGGAAAAGTTAAAGCTCGCCGGATCCAGTTGCATGGTGGCCAGCGCGGTAATCATTGAGCTCAGCGCAAATACGCCCAGCCCCTTGAACCAGGTTGCAAGGTTCATGGTGTTGTCCTCTTTTCAGATTTGGATTGTTTTTAAGTTCGGATCCTGGAGAGCCAGCGGCTCTTGGCTCTTCAACCCTCATGCGGAAAACTTGCCTAAATAAAATACCCGCCAATATTCTGGCGGGTAGTCATGAACTTTTGAAAGATGCTCGTTTTAACCAGCAGCTTTACGCAACGGACGCACTTTTTGAATCTTCCGCAACTTTCCGAATTGGCTGATCTTGACTCGTCCGTCAGGAAATACGGCTTCTATGCATAAGTCGCCGCCCATCGCTTTTACAATCTTGTTCAGCGTGGTCACATACATATCGGTCCTGCGCTCCATTTTGGAGATTGCTGACTGTTTAACGTTGAGAAGCTCTGCAAGTGTTTCTTGTGTTAAATCTCGTGCTGCCCTGAGTTCGTCCAAGGCCATTTCTTCCGTATATTTTGCGGCCTTGGCACGCGCTCTGGCCAGGGACTCAGGAGACATTTTGTCTCGGAGCGTATTAAAGTTTTTTGCCATAAAATCCACCTCTGTTGCTTTCGGCTCGTCTTCTTTTTGTTAGCTTCCTTTTTGAGGGAATCTAAATGTTGGTCAAAGAGGTCATCCGCGATTGGAACAAATTGCTTATACCAACCTGGGTTGCCAGTTTTATCGCCTCCAATGAGCAATATAGCGTTCGGCGGGGATCAAACGCATATAGCACCCTCAGATGTGATTCGTCGACACTACCCCCCTTTACGCCTCCGCCCTTTTCAGCCAACCCGCCAAATTCACAGCCTGGGCCGGATTGTTGGCAGCTATGTGGCGGTAGTGCCACGCGCTGAACTGGCAAAGCAGCCCGTAGAGGGCC
>DAHUXR010000349.1 GCA_027307045.1 Acidobacteriaceae bacterium | reverse complement strand
CACGCGCACCGGCGGCTTGGCCGGTGAACTGGCCGCCATCATCAATGAAGAAGCATTTGACGATCTCGACGGCCCCATCGTCCGTATTACGGCGCTCGACACGCCCGTCCCGTTCTCACCACCGCTGGAGCATTTCTTCCTGCCGAAGGTGGAAGACGTGGTAAGGGAAGCGCGGAAGCTGCATGCGTATTGAGGAAATTGGTAATTGCCTTTTTCTGAAATCCCGAACGCCGAAGGCGGAGGGATCCATATCATCGCGAAAAACCTTCCGCACGACTGGAATCAATACCAGGGCGCGCCCTCGTAGGCATGGAGTAAATAGCGATCTCTCGCTCCGCTCGAGATTTCAGAAAAACTACGGCCCGCTCACCACCGGCAGATCCACAAAACTGGTCTGGCCCGGCTGATGGTAAATCCGCTGCGTTGCTTTTTTATAATCGCCGGGCTTGGCCCAGAAAATATTCGGCACAAACGTCTGCGGATTGCGGTCATACAGCGGGAACCA
>DAHUXR010000348.1 GCA_027307045.1 Acidobacteriaceae bacterium | reverse complement strand
CGGTGCAGAGGAGCATGCGACGGTAGGGGAGTTCGAGCGCTTCGAGGATCTCTTCGGCGTGGCGGGTTAACTGTTCGTGCTGGGCGTCTGAATCTTCCGGCTTGACGAACTTTACCAGCTCAACTTTCTGGAACTGGTGCTGGCGAATGATGCCGCGGGTGTCTTTGCCGGCTGCGCCGGCCTCGGCGCGGAAGCAGGGAGTGTACGCGGTGAGCGAGATGGGGAGCTTCGCTTCGTCGAGGATCTCGTCGCGATAGAGATTGGTGACCGGCACTTCGGCAGTGGGAATGAGCCAGTGGTCATTGTCGCGGAACTCGCCGCGGGTTGCGGCTTCGGCGTCTGTGTCGGAGCAGCGGAAGAGATCTTCGGCGAACTTGGGCAACTGGCCGGTTCCGAAGAGCGATTTCGAGTTGACCATGAACGGGGGCAGAACCTCGGTGTAGCCGTGCCTGCTGGTGTGCAGGTCAAGCATGAAGCTGATGAGCGCGCGTTCGAGCCTTGCGCCC
>DAHUXR010000347.1 GCA_027307045.1 Acidobacteriaceae bacterium | reverse complement strand
AAGCCGCCATGGGTCTGCACGCAGGCGTTTGCCGCTTCCCAGGAGGCATCCGCCGCCAGCATCTTGGCCATGTTGGCTTCAGCGCCGCAATCAAGGTGCGCTTCGTATTTGCGGACTGCTTCCTTCACCATCAGCTCGGCGGCGCGCATGGCGGCATAGGCCTTGGCGATCGGAAACTGGATTCCCTGGTTCTGGCCGATCGGGCGGCCGAACACCGCGCGGTCCCTGGCATAGGCCGAGGCCTTCTCGATGAACCATTTGGCGTCGCCGATGCACTCGGACGCAATCAGGATTCGCTCGGCATTCATGCCGGACAGGATGTAGCGAAAACCCTTGCCTTCCTCGCCGATCAGGTTTTCCGCCGGCACCTTCATGTCGGTGAAGAACACTTCCGTCGTCGAGTGGTTCATCATGGTGCGGATCGGGCGGATCGAAAGCCCGGCCTTCTTGGCTTCCCGCATGTCGACGATGAACACCGACAAGCCATCGGTGCGCTTTGCCGCCTGTTC
>DAHUXR010000346.1 GCA_027307045.1 Acidobacteriaceae bacterium | reverse complement strand
AGGCAAGGGTCTCAAGGCCCTTCGCCATTGGAACTCGACCACCATGGACCGGAACGGCGTTCCGGTCAAGGTCCGCCAAACCCGACTCGGCCATGATGACCCTCGAACAACCCTCGGGCTCAGAAATCGCGGGGGCTACACCCACGTTGTGAGCGCCGACGACAGAGCAGCAGCGGCCCAATTCGGTGTGATGTTTGCATCGGTTTTGTGTCCAGATGTGTCCACCGCAAAGCCAGCCGCACTCGCGGCGGATTGAGAGATGTTGATTTGAGAGGGGTTGCGGGACATCCGCAAGGATAGCCAGTTCGGGGGTCGGAGGTTCAAATCCTCTCTCCCCGACCATTAAAGCCCACCATTTCAGATAATTACATTGCTTGCCTTTTCCGGCCAATCCGGGACTTGGGTCCAATAAGCTTTTCCACGACTTCGCCAGCCGCGCGCGCATTCTCCGGGACCGGCGCGATTTCGATCTCTCGCGTCACTTCCGCGAACCGTGCCCAAACAGAGCC
>DAHUXR010000345.1 GCA_027307045.1 Acidobacteriaceae bacterium | reverse complement strand
AGATTCTGCTGAAGACCACAGGACGATTGCTGCTAGTGAATCAGCGGGACATCTGTTTTGCTTCCATCGAGGACGGCATCATCACGGTTGTGACCGCCGGGCCGAACGGCATGGAAGGCCAATCCAATTGCCGCACGCTGGAAGAATTATTAGACAGCCTCGATCCGAATCTCTTCTGGCGCGTGCACCGCTCCTATCTCGTGAACACGCAGCGGATCAAAGAAGTTGTGCCCTGGTTCAAGAGCTCGTATCAGCTGCGAATGGATGACAAAAAACAGACCGAGATCCCGGTCGCACGGGCGCAAACTAAGCGATTGCGTGAATTGTTCCGGCTGTAGCTCGAAGCTCGAGCAAAAAGCGGCCGGTGGAGGAGGGGGCCCAGCCGCCTCAGTCTGGAGCAGTTCTAAACCGCCATCGCCTCAAGCGCAGTGCGGTCCTTGATCACGAGCGTTGTACCTTCCAATCTAATCAGGTCTTTCTTTCTGAGGTCACTTAGCAAGCGAGTAACC
>DAHUXR010000344.1 GCA_027307045.1 Acidobacteriaceae bacterium | reverse complement strand
CTCCAAATGCACTTCTGGGGCTTATCTGAAGCGGCGGCGGGGCAAGGGCCTGCAATATCCATGCACGCGACTAGCGCGATGAGAAACTTCAGCATTCCAGAAGGATTGCACCGTGCATGGAGTGTCAGACAATCTTTTCGAAACGAGGGAACAACTGGGGAACATTAACTGTTCCCTTGAAGCTCTTACAAGGCTCTTGGTTGCCATCCGTCCCTTGTAAGTCCTTGTATTTCCGACCTTGGCTAAACTCATAACCCAAAGGTCGGTGGTTCAAATCCACCCCCCGCAACCAATATTCTCCGTAGTGCCTTCCTGTAAGTTCCACAGATCGTTAAGTTTGCCAGTAGAGCCATGTGCTTGGCTTTTCTGGATTTGAGCCGCGTTGTTGTTCCATGTTCCAAAACGTGGAACAACTTGGAACAGTTCGCCATAGATCGCCTGCTCTAGGGCGAGTGCGGCACCGAGATTTGCATCGGCAGGTTCGGCATGCGGTGCACAGCCTTGCGGTGG
>DAHUXR010000343.1 GCA_027307045.1 Acidobacteriaceae bacterium | reverse complement strand
AGCGATCTTCACGACGTCCTTCACCGGAACGACGGTGCCGAGCGCGTTCGACATCTGCGTGATGGCGACGAGCCTGGTGCGCGGCGTCAGCTGCTTTTCGAATTCCTCGATCAGGAAATTTCCGTCGTCGTCGACATCGACCCATTTGATGACGGCGCCCTGACGCTCCCGCAGAAAATGCCACGGCACGATGTTGGAATGGTGCTCCATGATCGAGAGCACGATCTCGTCGCCCTCTTTGATGTTCGGCGCGCCCCAGGACGAGGCGACGAGATTGATCGCCTCCGTCGCGTTGCGGGTGAAGACGATTTCCTCAGGCCGCTTGGCATTGAGGAACGTTGCCACCTTGGCGCGGGCGCCCTCATAGGCCTCCGTCGCTGCGTTGGCGAGGTAATGCAGGCCGCGATGCACGTTGGCGTATTCGCGCTTGTAGGCTTCCGTCATCCGATCGAGCACCGCGTTCGGCTTTTGCGCCGAGGCGGCGTTATCGAGATAGACGAGCGGCTTGCCA
>DAHUXR010000342.1 GCA_027307045.1 Acidobacteriaceae bacterium | reverse complement strand
CATCAAGTTCTTGCGCGAGCAAACGCCAAAGGGCTGGCGCATTATCGTGCAGGTAAAAGAAAAACCGACGATCCGGGAAATTCTTTATACGGGATTGAGTTCGGTTTCGCAGAGCGACGTTCTGGATCGTTTCAAGCAGGATAAGGTCGGACTGGTGGTGGAGAGCCAATACGATCCGACCCGCATCAAGAAGGCCGAAGTTTCGATGAAGAACCTGCTCTCGGAGCATGGCCGCCAGTTCGCCACGATCCGGACGGAAGTTCGTCAGCTTCCTCCAGCGGCGGTGAGCATTACGTTCGTAGTGAAAGAAGGGCCGAAGGTCAAGGTCGGCAAGATCACGTTCGAGGGAAACAAGAGCATCAAGAGCCGGGTTCTGCGGGCCGCCATGAAGAACCTGAGGCCGATCGGAATCCCGCACTCTATCTTCCTGGAAAACATTTTCGCCAAGACGTACGACGCTACCAAGCTCGAAGAAGATACGGAGCGGGTGCGAGCCGAATATCAGAATCGCG
>DAHUXR010000341.1 GCA_027307045.1 Acidobacteriaceae bacterium | reverse complement strand
CAGGATGCCCTGCTTCGATTCGATCAGCGCGTAGACGCGATTCGGATCGCTCGGCGCGACCGCGAGGCCGATACGGCCGATCGTGTCGGTCGGCAGCCCGTTGCCGGTGAGCTTGGTCCAGGTCTTGCCGCCGTCGGTCGATTTGAAGAGACCGTCTTGCGGTCCGCCGCTCCGGAAGGTCCACGGCCGACGCTGGAACTGCCACACGCCCGCGTAGACGACGTTCGGATTCTTGGGATCCATCGCCATGTCGGAGACGCCCGCCTCGGGGCCCGTATAGAGCGTCTTGGTCCAGGTCTTGCCGCCGTCTTCGGTGACGTAGGCGCCGCGGTCGGGGCTATCGTTGAAGAGGTCGCCCTGCGCGCCGACGATCACGTGGTTGTGATTGCTCGGATCGACCAGGATGCGCGAGATCTGCTTGGTCGCGGCGAGCCCCATGTTCTTCCAGGTCTTGCCGCCGTCGGTCGACTTGTAGACGCCGTCGCCGTAGCTGACGTCGTTGCGCGGATTGTC
>DAHUXR010000340.1 GCA_027307045.1 Acidobacteriaceae bacterium | reverse complement strand
GCGCCGTCGGGCTCGATGCCACCGATGCAGTCCTGATCAGCGCCAAGACCGGACAAGGCGTGCCCGATGTCCTTGAAGCAATTGTGAAGCGAGTTCCACCGCCCAAGGGATCGCCGGACAACCGGCTCCAGGCCTTAGTTTTTGACTCTTGGTTCGACGCCTACCGCGGCGTGATCGTGTTGGCTCGCGTCTTTGAAGGAACTTTGCGCAAGGGGCAAAGAATTCGTCTTATGTGGAATGGAACCACCTTCGACGCCGAAACTCTCGGCGTGCTCACGCCCAAGCCGGTCGAGATCGATCAGCTCCAGGCGGGAGAAGTCGGATTCCTCATCGCGAATATCAAAAACGTCGCCGACACCAAAATCGGCGACACCATCACCGACGATACCAATCCTGCCATCGAACCCCTGCCCGGATTCGAAGAAATCAAGCCCATGGTTTTCGCCGGGCTCTACACGGTCGATGCCCACGAGCACACGGTGCTGCGCGAAGCGCTCGAAAAACTTCGCCTGA
>DAHUXR010000033.1 GCA_027307045.1 Acidobacteriaceae bacterium | reverse complement strand
CGCTTCACGAGCCGACAGTACGCGATTCGTCAGCGTCAGCTCCATCGCGCGCTTGAGTCCTACCAATCGAGGAAGAAAGTAAGTTGATCCGCCGTCGGGCGCCATGCCAATCTTTGAGTACGCCATCAGAAACGTCGCCTCTTCAGCGGCCAGCACCAGGTCGCAGGAAATTGCCAGGCTGAAGCCTCCGCCCGCTGCCGATCCCTGTACTGCCGCGATCACCGGAGCATCGAGCCGGGCAAAGCGCGAGATCGCCAGATGCAGATACGAAGTGATTTCACGCAGGTAGGCCGGCAACTCTTTCTGCGCTACAAATACCTTCACGTCGCCACCCGCGCAAAAACTCTTGCCCGCTCCCTTCAGCAAGACCGCTCGTACGTTTCCATCTGCTTCACAGCGCAAGGCCACCGCCATCAACTGCTTCGCCATCTCCAGATCAAGCGCATTGCCCGCCTGCGGACGGTTGAGCGTCACGTGGGCTACGTGATCGCGAACTTCAAATAGGACCGATGTGTCAGACATGGTTACTCCTGGACTGCTACGCGCCGAACTCAAGTCGGTGATGTTACCGATTGACCGTCTGGATTTGATTCGTTATTGTTGGCCTGCTCATTCAGTCTATTGTGCTATGCCTCCTTCTCGTCAATGGACGTGCCCGGCCTGTCATGCGTCTTTAACGCGGGAAGATCTAAGCAATCCGCCCGTCGATTGTCCCCACTGTGGCGTCACAGTAGGCTTTTCCTCTGTGCCGTTGTTGCTGGGATTGGTGCTGAGTTTCGTCTCCAGCCTCGCTGTCGTATGGTATATGGGTCTCAAGGCGTATGCAGCGTTGCTTTGGCTGCCTGTCCTGGCTTTGTGTTTCACCCAGGTGGTCCCGCTGGTGGTGAGCTTGCTTGGATCTCCACTGAGGATTGAACCAGGGAGTTCTGCAAACGGTTCCAACTCTTACAAGAGCACATTGCGTCTGTTTCTCGGCTTCTGGTTTGGATTGGTGCTGTTCGCCGTGATCTATGGTTTTTTTATCGGCTGGATTGTAGCTCTCCTGAGGGCTCCACGTGAGGACGTTGCGGCTACCACCGATTTCTGGTCCATCCCGCTCGGCCTGATCAATCCCTCATTCGTTGTCAAACCGGAGAAAGGCCTTGCCGAAGTCCTGTGTATTGTGACCGCGAACTGCTATTTCAATGCGCTTGCCCTGACTATCGTATTCAAGGTCGTGCATGGATTTCTAAAGAGAAGTCGCGTGACCCAACTGGGAATTTCAAGCGTCACGCGTGATGACGACGATGAATTATAAGGCGGCCGTATTGCTTCTCGCTTTGAGCGCCGTCTCATGCAATAGGCATGAAGTGCCGCCAGCGCCAGACCGTCCGCGCCTCACTTCAGGAGTAAAGATGGTCGACGTCACATTTCATTCGGCCGCGCTCAGCCGCGAGATGCCCTATCGGGTAATCATTCCGGCACGGATCGCCGCTAACCAGAAGTTCCCTGTGCTGTACCTGCTGCATGGCGGCGGAGGCGGCTTTCGTGATTGGTCAAACTACTCTGACGTTGCCCAATACGCCGAGCGCGGCCTGATTCTGGTTATGCCGGAAGCCAACAACTCTTACTACACCAACTCCGCCGATCGTCCGCAGGACCGTTACGAAGATTACATCGTCCACGATCTCATCGCCGACGTGGAGGGCCGGTTTCCTGCCGCGGCTGATCGCGCACACCGCGGGATTGCGGGCATCTCCATGGGAGGTTTTGGCGCTGTTGTGCTTGCCCTGAAGCATCCTGATCTGTTCGTCTTCGCTGGCGGCCTCAGTTCGGCTTTGGACGTTCCCAGCCGCCCGTTCTCCATCAAACGCGTCGGTCAATACCGCCAGCACAGCTCCATCTTCGGACCGTGGGGAAGCGAAAGCCGTCGCGCCAGCGATCCGTTTGTTCTTGTGCGCTCCGCCGGTCCCGCTCAGGCTCCGTATTTGTTTCTTACCTGTGGCGACCTGGAAGGTCTGCTGCCCGCCAATCGCAGATTTGCCGCGCTGCTGCAGCAGCGCCACTTCGCTTATGAATTTCATGCCACTCGTGGCGGACACGATTGGAACCAGTGGAATCGCAATGTGCCCGCGCTGATGAAGAGCGTGCTGGACCACGTGAAGCCAGAGTGATCCAGAACAGGTCCGCCCTGCATTTCGTCCCTTGCCTTTCCGCCGCCGCCGGGTGTCCAATATCAGAAGCGAATCCAAAGAGGAGTCAACGGATGAAACGCAGACAGTTCCTCAAAGATGCCTCCACCACATTCGGCGCAGCGATGTTCGCGCCTTCTCTGCTGCACGGTTTTGACTCTGCTCCTTCCGTGTCACAAGTGGCATTCGTCAAGACCACGGACCGCGCCTCCGGAGTAAAGCGCGCCATCGAGCTGCTGGGCATGGAAAAATTCCGCGGCAAAGATTTGTTCATCAAGCCGAACTTCAACAGCTCTGATCCCACTCCGGGCTCAACCAGTGAAGACACGCTCGTCGCACTGCTGCGCCAGCTCAAAACCATGGGCGCAGGCCCGCTCACGCTGGGCGACCGCAGCGGCATGGGCGATACGCGTGAAGTCATGAGCAAGAAAAGCGCGTTCCAGATGGGCAAGGAACTGGGCGCCAAAGTCGTGGTCTTTGACGAACTCGCTTCCGACGATTGGGAACTGCTCAAGCCGCAGGACAGCCACTGGGAGCAGGGCTTTGCCCTGCCGCGCGTGGTGCGCAAGGCCGGCGGCGTGGTCCAGACCTGCTGTCTCAAGACGCATCGCTTTGGCGGCCACTTTACGCTGTCACTCAAGAATTCCGTCGGTTTCGCGGCCAAGCAGGTTCCCGGAAATTCTTACAACTTCATGCGGGAGCTCCACTCCTCGCCAAACCAGCGCCGCATGATCGCTGAGATCAACACCGCGTACAAACCTGACTTGATTCTGCTCGACGGCGTACAGGCATTCACCAACGGCGGCCCGGACCAGGGCAAGATGGTGCAGTCCAACGTGATTCTTGCCGGGACTGACCGCGTGGCCATTGACGCCGTTGGCGTGGCCCTGCTGCGCCACTTTGGCACCACGCCGGAAGTCAGCCGGGGCGCGATTTTCGATCAGGAACAGATTGCGCGCGCCGTGCAATTGAAAATCGGCGTGAGCAGCCCCAAGCAGATTGAACTGGTTACCGGCGACCCGGAGAGCGCTGAGTACGCAAAGCAGGTCCGCGCCGTGCTGGATGGCGGCAAGGCTTAGGCGTCAGCGACTTTGAGCACCAGCTTGCCGAAATTTTCGCCCGTAAAGAGCTTCAGCAGCGTCTCCGGGAAAGTCTCCAGCCCGGCCACAACATCTTCCCGCGACTTCAGTTTGCCCGCGGCTCGCCAGCCTGCCATTTCGCGCAACGCTTCCGCATAGCGCGAGGCATAGTTGAACACCACAAAGCCTTCCATGCGAGCGCTGTTTACCAGCAGTGAAAGATAGTTCTGTGGGCCCTTCACGCCGCTGGTGGAGTTGTACTGTGAGATCGCTCCGCAAATCACCACGCGCGCGCCCCGCGCCAGTTGGGCCAACGCCGCATCCAGGATCTCGCCGCCCACGTTATCAAAATACACGTTGATCCCGTTGGGGCAGTGCTGCCGTAGCGCAGCCTTCACGTCTTCCGTCTTGTAGTTGATGCAGGCATCAAAGCCCAGCTCTTTTACCGCGTACTCGCATTTTTCCGGGCTGCCGGCCAGCCCCACGGCCCGCGCGCCTTTGATCTTGGCAATCTGGCCCACGGGCATGCCCACTGCACCCGCCGCGCCGGAAACCACCACGGTGTCCCCCTCTTTGAGCGCGCCAACTTCCAGCAGGCCAAAGTAAGCTGTCATCCCCGGCATGCCCAGCGTGCCCAGAAAAACCGGCAGCGGCGCCAGCCGTGGATCGATCTTGGTGATCCCCTTGCCGTCGGACAGCGCGTACTCCTGCATTCCGAACATGCCCACCACGTGGTCGCCCACGGCAAAGCCGGGATTCTGCGATGCGATTACGCGGCCTACGGCCCCCGCCCGCATCACCTCGCCAATGCCCACCGGCGGGACATATGACTTGCCTTCATTCATCCAGCCGCGCATCGCCGGATCCAGCGAGACATAGAGAATCTTGACCAGTATCTCTCCCGCGCCGGGATCGCGCACGGGCTCTTCCGTGTAATTGAAATCGCTGCGCTTAGGCAGGCCCACTGGGCGGGCGGCAAGACGAAACTGATGGTTGGTTGCAGGCATAGTGGATGATTGTAATCACAAAATTTCAAATTTGATATTCGCTGCGTCGTCGCGTTGCGCTGCTAACTTTGCGGGGCTGCTGTATGCGACTGCGGCTTGGAGGTTGCCTGAAAATAAAAATCGCAAAACTTCCTGTCTAAACCTGCACGCTCCAACTTGTGGCTACCCTCAACGCATCCCATTTTTGATTGGCCGAGTTGCTCCCATGCGCGAGCGCGCGTTTGGGGCGGAAGGAAGGACACGGAAAAAAGACACCATCATGGAATTGAATGACACCAACATTGAAACATTTGATCAAAGCGATTGCACGCTGGCTCCCGGAGAGCTGATCGAGCAATCGGGGATTTATGAGATATGCCATCACGATGAGCCGCGCGCCAGCGTGATTCTGATGCGCAACTCAGTCTTTCCTTTTTGCCGGCGCTGCGGAGAAATGGTCCGCTACAGAATTCTGGAACTTGTTCCCCACATTTCTGAAGATCCGGACTTCCAGGAAGATCCGCCGGAAACGGACAACCCTTCCTACAATATGCAGATTCCAACCTCTACGTTCCCCATGCAACTCGGTCGAGCGCATGGCTTCCGATTCCAGCAGGACTGTTTACAAACCTGGGCAAATGGTCCCCAAGGCGGGGATATATAGGGTCTCGCACGCCGAACACCGCTTGCCTCACCGGGCCAGCTTCAAGGCGGGAGACCACTTCCCGCCTTGCGCAAAGTGTGCTGATGAAGTGCGCTTTGAACTGTTGGTGGCCGCGGACATTGACAACGGCAAGGGCAATTAGCGGTCGACTTGTCACTAAGCTGCCGCTTGGCGATCAGGTTTAAGCCGGAAGGCGGGCAGATGAGGCAAACTTGTTTTCTATTCGTGTTCGTTCGCGTTGATTCGGAGCCAAGAGCAGTTCGTGGAGTTTCTCCTCTTTTACTTCCACCCGCTCTCCGCGCTCGGCCTTGTAATGCGCGATGATCTTTTCCTCGAAGATTCTTAAAGCTACTTACTGACATCCGTTAACTGGATCCCAGCAGGAAGCTGGAACAGGGAGGGATCGAACGTTAAATCATCCTGGTAACTCAAGTATTCGTACGTCTCCGTGTGCGTTCCCTGCGTCATGCTTATGCGGATCGGCTTTTTTGACGCGGTATCTGTCCAGAGTGTCAACTTACGTCCCTCTGTCGTGAATTCGTGAAGCTCTGTTGGATTGCCTTTCAAGGCATCTCCCGCGGATATGGTTGCTCCATTCTTAGCGAAGAACTCCAACTCCATGCAGAATTCCAGTTCGCTTAGCGTCATCTTCGCACCTGCGGGCACAGGAGGCATTGGCCTTAGCTTCACCTTCACACCTGAGCCCGCGGGGAAAATTGGAATATGCACATCAGAAGGGCCATTATCGATCAGATGTTTTCCGGACTTGTCTTCGAGATTGACCATCCAGATATCCGGCTCAGCTATGATCATCAGACCATGAATATGGTTTTTAGGATCGGGAGCTTCTGCGATGCGGGCATATGTAGTACCAGCCCGCCAATAGATTTTAGGCTGCGCTTCGAAAGAACCAGGAGCGGGGCCTGGCTCGATCAGCCGAATGGAAATCTGTGTCATCGTTTTCGGTTCGTTCTGGGATGGAGCCGAGGCAATCAAAAATACGCAGAGGATTCCCTGTAGCAAAACGTGCGAGGAAAACGCGCGCAAATGATGAATTTGTCCCATAAATCTCCTTGAGGTATGGAACCTTTGCTGGATTCGCGGCCTCTTTATATCAGAGATACACAGCGGGGAGACGTCGCTTCGCGCGGGACAAACAGGAGAAGCTACTCTTCCACTTCCACCAGTTCTCCGCGCTCGGCCTTGTAGTGCGCGATGATCTTTTCCTGAAACACGGCCGGCACGTAGTCATAGTGCGACATTTCCATATTGAAGCTGCCGCGGCCTTGCGTCATGGAAGTCAGGTCAGCGCCATAGGTCAGCATCTCCGCCATGGGGCACTCGGCTTTTACCACGGTCTTGCCGGCCTTGTTGTCCATGCCCTGGATGCGTCCCCGGCGCGAGTTCAGGTCGCCCATGATGCTGCCGGCAAATTCGTCTGGAATCGTGATCTCTACTTTCATGATCGGTTCCAGCAGCGTAGGTTTGGCCTGCTCCATGGCTTTCTTGAAAGCGATCCGGCCCGCCGTTTTGAATGACATTTCGTTTGAATCCACGTCATGGTAGCTGCCGTCATACAAAATCACGCGGAAATCCACCACGGGAAAGCCCGCCAGATAGCCGCGCGCCGCCGCTTCCACGATTCCTTTTTCCACCGCTGGAATGTAGTTCTTGGGGATGGCGCCGCCAAAGATGTCATTCACAAACTCAAAGTTCTTGCCGCGCTCCAGCGGTTCCATTTTGATTTTGCAATCGCCGTACTGGCCGTGCCCGCCGCTCTGCTTCTTGTGGCGCCCCTGCACGTCCGCCTTGCCGCGAATGGTTTCGCGATACGGGACTTTGGGCGCTTTCAAAACAACTTCAGTGTGATAGCGCTTCTTCAGCTTGGATACCATCACTTCAATGTGTTGCTGTCCTGTTCCTGCGATCAGGAACTCCTTGGTCTGCTCATCGCGGAAGAAGCGCACCATGGGATCTTCTTCCATGAGCTTATGCAGGCCGTTGGAAAGCTTGTCTTCATCGTTGCGGCTCTTCGGCTCAATAGCAAACGTAATGGCCGGCTCCGGCAGCGTGACGCCGGCAAAGCGGATGGGATTGGTCTTGTCTCCCATCGTATCGCCGGTAAGAGTGTCACGCAGCTTGGCCACCGCGCCCACGTCGCCGGCGTGAAGTTCCGTCACGGGGACGAGGTTTTTGCCTTGTGGAATCGAAAGATGCGCAAGTTTTTCTGACGTGCCGCGGGTAAAGTTCTGCAGCGTGGCGTCATTCTTTACCACGCCGGAAAATACCTTGAAGAAAGTAATGCGTCCCGCAAACGGATCGTTGGCCGTCTTGAAGACGTAGAGCGAAGTAGGGGCTTTATCGCTCACCTGAAGATCAATTCCATGGCCATTGCCGGAAGAAGTGGCGGGATCGGCATGCACTGCGGCATGCTCTGCGGCCGTGGGGAAATAATCCACAACGAAATCCAGCAAATGGTCGGTGCCAATATTGCCAAGCCCGGAAGCAAACAGCACCGGGAAGATTCTGTCTTCCTTAATCGCTTCATGCAGCGCCGGAATCAGGTGTTCTTCGGCGATGGTGCCTTTATCAAAGAACTCTTCCATCAGCTCGTCTTTGCCTTCCGCCACGATCTCCACCAGCTTCTCATGGGCTTCCTTGGCCGGCGCTTCCAGTTCGGCGGGAATCGGGCCTTCTTTGCCTTTGCCGCTTCCGCCCATCTCATAGGTGTAAGCCTTCATGGTCACCAGATCCACCACGCCTTTGAGGCTCTTTTCACTTCCAATGGGAATCTGCACGGGAACCACCAGGCGGCCGAAAGCATTCACCAGGCTCTCCAGAGCGGTTTCCCAGTTGGCGCGTTCGCGGTCCATGCGGCTCACGCAGATCACGCGCGGCAGGCTGATCTCGTCGGCATACTGCCACACTTTTTCCGTCACTACCTCAACGCCGGAAACGCCGTCTACCACAACCAGCGCCGCTTCAGCGGCGGACATGGCGATCTTGGCTTCATGCGCGAACATGGTGAAGCCGGGCGAATCG
This sequence comes from Acidobacteriaceae bacterium, assembly GCA_027307045.1. GTDB lineage: Bacteria > Acidobacteriota > Terriglobia > Terriglobales > Acidobacteriaceae > Angelobacter. Next base: position 34,763 of record DAHUXR010000033.1, on the reverse strand, counting down.
AACAGGTTGATCTTGGTGTTGTGCCACTCCACGGAGGCAATAGCGGTGGAGATGGTCATCTGGCGCGAGATTTCTTCTTCGTCGTGGTCGGTAACCGTGGAACCGTCATCCACGCGCCCCAGCTTGGGCGTGGCGCCGCCGGTGTACAGCATCGCGGAGACCAGGGAAGTTTTGCCGGAGTGAGAATGACCAATTACGACGAGATTGCGGATGTCCTTGCCTTCGTAAACCTTCAAAACTGCCTCCTTCAACAAACGGGGCCCGGCCAGATTAGCAGGCGATTCGAAATCTGAAGAGTTCTACTTGGACTGCTAGCTGTTGGTCAAGAGGGTCCGGGGCTCCAGCGGGACAAGATAAGTGCCTGTTAAACAGATATTATCCTGCTGGACGCGGGTTTTGGGAAGGGGCTGGGAATTGCCAAAATTGCCAGAACTGCCAAAAATCACCGGAATTTGTCGCCGTGAAACTCAGCCAGACCTAGCTTTCAGAGGGAAGAGTTGGACGGGTGGTGAAGAGTTCGATCACAGCGCCTGACGCCGCTGGTCGAGCCCAAAGGCCGCCCCCAAGCAAAGCCCTGCAGCCGGCGGCCACCACCGCGAACACCGCCGAAATTCCGATATGCAGAGTTAGTCTTGTACCCTCCCCCGTGGAAATTTAAACCTGGCTTTAAAGCTGAAACTAGCATCACCAAACATTAATTTATCTTGTGGGACAAGATAAGTGCCTGTTCAACAGATATTATCCCGCTGGGATTCAAAAGAAGCGCTCTGGGGAGGCATTCTTTTCGCATCCCCAGTGATGGCTGGCCAGTTCCCTGGGAGCGCACCATGGATTCTTGCGTCGAAATCAGCGCCCTTGCGTCGCTTTGAGTTGGGTGCCATCAGCGGCTTCTTGTTTCAAGGAAAGCTCATCAATCATCTTGGTCACCAGCGCAGTCCAGCCAGTCTGATGGCTCGCTCCCACTCCTGCGCCGGTGTCGCCATGGAAATATTCGTAAAACGGCACGTAGTCACGCCAGTGCGGGTCTGACTGGAATTTTTCATTTGCCCCAAAGACCGCACGTCGTCCATGGGGATCGCGCTGGAAGGTCGAAACCAGACGCTGGCTGATCTGGTCCGCAACCTGGTCAAGATTCATCATTTTTCCTGAACCCGTTGGGCACTCAACCAGAAACGACTCATGGTAGTACTCATAAAACCGGCGCAGCGCCTGGATCAACAGGAAATTCACGGGGAACCAGATAGGTCCGCGCCAGTTGGAGTTGCCGCCGAAGAGACCGGTGGTCGATTCCGCCGGCTCATAGTCAACCTGGTGGTTTACGCCGGCGACATCGAGCATGTAAGGGTGTTCACGGTGATAGCGCGAAAGCGCGCGAATGCCATGTGGCGAGAAAAATTCTTTTTCATCCAGCATGACGGCAAGAATGCGTTGGAGCTGTTCGCGGTCCGTAATGGAAAAAAGCCTGCGCTGCTTGTGCCCCGCGGTCTCCATGCAGGCCATGTGCCCAGTGAGGTCTTTGCGATTTTCAATGAACCATTCCAGCCGCATCTTGAAACCCGGCATGGAATCAAGCAGCTCCGGCTCCATGATCTGTACGGCAAAAAGCGGAATCAGGCCCACCATCGAGCGCACGCGCAAAGGCACTCGCGATCCATCAGGCAGGTGCAGCACGTCATAAAAGAAGCCGTCTTCCTCGTTCCACAGGCAGAGCCCGTCATCGCCCAGATGGTTCATGGCCCGCGCAATATAGATAAAGTGCTCCCAGAATTTGCTGGCGACGTCCTGATACGTAGAGTCGCAGGCAGCCAGTTCCAGCGCGATGGCCAGTAAATCGAGCGAGTACATCGCCATCCAACTGGTGCCGTCAGACTGCTCAATGTGCCCGCCGGTGGGCAGTACGGAGCTGCGATCAAACACGCCAATGTTGTCCAGCCCCAGAAAGCCGCCTTGAAACACGTTCATGCCGTCCGGGTCTTTGCGGTTGACCCACCAGGTAAAGTTCAGCAGCAGCTTATGGAAAACGCGCTCCAGAAATTGTGTGTCGCCTGTGCCGCCGTTCTTCGCTTTGTCGATCAGATAAACCTGGTACGTAGCCCAGGCGTGGACGGGAGGATTCACGTCGCCAAACGCCCATTCATAGGCGGGGATCTGCCCGTTGGGATGCATGTACCACTCGCGCAGCATCAGCACAAGCTGTTCCTTGGCATAGCGGGGATCAATCATTGCCAGTGAAACGCAGTGGAATGCCAGGTCCCACGCTGCATACCATGGATATTCCCATTTATCGGGCATGGAAATAATGTCAGCGTTGTAGATGTGCCCCCAGGCGTGGTTGCGTCCGTTTTTGCGCTCAGGCGGCGGCGCGGGCTCTGCCGGGTCGCCGATCAACCAGTCACGAACAACATAATGGTAATACTGCTTGGTCCATAGCAATCCAGCAAAAGCCTGTCGCATTACGTTGCGCGTGTCATCATCTGTGTTGGAAGCAATGATGCTTGCGTAGAATGCGTCGGCTTCCGCTTTGCGTGTGGAAAATATTTTTTCAAACTCCTCGCCCAGAACAGTGGCTGCGGTTTTTCCAGGCTGGTCTTTCCTGAGCCGCAGCTTGATGGAAACTTCTCCGCCCGGCGGCACGGTGAATTTGTATTGCACGGCGGCTTTGGTGCCTTTGAGCTGCGGGTTCACTGCCGTGGTTTCAGCGTTGATCACGTAACGATGAAACGCGTCCTTCACATAGGGCGAAGCGTTTTTTGCGCCGAAGAGACGTTCGCTGTTCGTTTCGTTTTCCGTGAAGAGCGGCTTTGCCCCATCGTCAAAGTAGAGCCGGTAATCGCCGATCTCGCTCTCATGGGCCAGTATTGTGTCCGTGCCGGTGGCTTTGTCCAATGACAGAGCGGGCTTGGGCTTCCCCGCCCAGGACCAAGTATTGCGAAACCAGAGCGTCGGCAGAAGGTAAATTTCAGCAGCCTGCGGGCCGCGATTGGCCACCGTAATTCGGATACAAATATCGTTCCAGTCAGCTTTCGCGTATTCGACAAAAACATCGAAGTAGCGGTCTTCATTGAAAAGGCCGGTATCAATCAGCTCAAATTCAGGTTCGTTCTTTGAACGGCGGCCGTTCTCCGCGACCAATTTTTCATAGGGATATTCCGCCTGCGGATACTTGTACAGATATCTCATGTAGGAGTGCGTGGGGGTGGAATCGAGGTAAAAGTAATACTCCTTCACATCCTCGCCGTGGTTGCCCTCTTCACCGTTCAGGCCAAACAAGCGCTCTTTGAGTATTGTGTCCCGGCCATTCCAAAGCGCAAGCGCAAAGCACAGCCGCTGGTGGCGATCGCAGATTCCCGCCAGCCCATCTTCATTCCAGCGGTAGGCCCGCGAGCGGGCGTGGTCATGCGGAAAATATTCCCACGGCTGCCCGTTAGCGCTATAGTCCTCGCGAACAGTCCCCCACGCGCGTTCGCTTACGTATGGGCCCCAGCTTCGCCACGGGGCCGTGTGGTCTGGCGATTCCCTGAGCCGGAGTTCTTCTGCGGTTATTTCTGCCACACGTAAGTTCCTAGCGCATCGCACCTGAGCGAATCATTGTTTAGAGAATCAGTCGTGAGAGAATCGTGAACGACCAACGAACCATGCCAATCCTCGGCGATTCTTATTTCCTTTTCATCTGGCGGCGAAACAGCGTATCCAGTCCGGCCTTGCTCTTCTCATACTCTTCCTGAGAGATCTTGCCGCTCACGCGGTCCGTCTCAAGCTGGAAGAGTTCATCCTTCAGCACGTCCAGCATATCGCCCTGCGGTGGCTTAGCTGGTTGAGACTGCGCTTGCGCTCGCGCTTTGGCCGTCGCCCTGGCTGCTTTAGGATCTTGTGCAGCGGCTCTTGCGGTCGTGCTCTTGCGCCACATTACAAACGCGCCGCCGCCGATCAGTATCACCAGCGCGCCCACGATAAACCACAAGGCTTCCCGCGTGCCGCCGGAAGAACTGGGAATCGGCGTTCCGCTGCTCTCGCCCGCCGGCTGGCCGGCATTGCCGCCCGTTGGCTCTGTGGGAATGAGTCCCTCACCGGAGACGGAAAATTTCACTTCCTGATTCGCAGGCACGTTCTTGGCGAAAAAGACGGCGAGTCCCGCTTCGTCAACGTCCTGGGCAAAGCCGCCGGAAACGCCGGTGAACTTCATGCTCTTGGGCAGCAACACACCAAGCTCGCTCAAAGGTGATTCGGGCTTCAGGGAAAACTCATGTGATCCGCTGTACGGTACTTTATACGTCACTTCAAAACGCGTCTGCCCGGGCTTGATGGGAAAATCATAGGCGTAACGGTCCTTCGCTCCGGAAGGGACCGCGGCCACGGTGAGCGGCATGCCGCTTGGGCCGGTGAGAGAAGCTTCGCCCATCTGAGCGCCATCCGGCAGCGTGACAGCAAAAGTCTGGTTGCCGATTTTTGTGCGCGGCGGCTGTGACTGGTTGTTGAGAATATAGAGTTCTTGCACGTCCATGTTGCCGCCGCTGGCCTGCAGATGGAAGACCCGCGCATCGGTCACCAGCCCTTCAACCTGAGTGGCCGCGTCATAAACAGTGATATCGACTGTTGTGACGCCCGGCGGCGCGGCCTTGAAATAATGCACGTTCTGCCTCGCCACGCGGACCAGGTGCTGCCCGCCTTCGTCGGGAACATTCAGCGTGTAATGGCCCTGGCTGTCGGTTTTTGTTTTTGCCACTTCATCCATGCCGCTGGCCAGCGAGAGCAGTGTCACTTCATCGCCGGAGGAAGGTTTGTTGGTGGTGGCATTGGTAACGGTCCCGGTAATCTGCGCGGCAAACGCGCCAGCGGACACCAACAAACTGAACATGAATGCTGCGGCCCGGTATCTCAAATGTCTGGCTCCGATCTTGTTGCAGCTCACTTTGATTGTTTTTTGGCCCACGTATCTTTCAACGCCACGGTACGATTGAACACCGGCGCTCCCGGCTTTGAGTCCGTATCAACACAAAAATATCCCAGGCGCTCAAACTGATAACGCGCACCCGGCAATGCTGACTTCAATGAAGGCTCCAGCTTTGCGTCCGTCACCGTCTCCAGCGAATTTGGATTCAGGTTGGCGGTAAAATCCTGGCCCTCAGGAACGTCGTTAGGGTCTTCCTTGCTGAAGAGGTTGTCATATAGCCGCGCTTCAGCATTGATGGCGTGCGCCGCGGATACCCAGTGGATCGTGGACTTCACTTTGCGTCCATCCGGAGCGTTGCCGCCGCGCGTGGCGGGATCATACGTTACGTGGACTTCCGTCACGTCGCCCTTATCGTTCTTCACCACGCTTTGCGCCGTGATGAAATAGCCATAGCGAAGGCGCACTTCTTTTCCGGGTGAAAGACGGAAGTAGCCTTTAGGCGGAATTTCTCGGAAATCATCCTGTTCAATATAGAGTTCGCGGGAGAATGGCACTTTGCGCTTGCCCGCGCTTTCGTCCTCAGGATTGTTGACCGCGTCCATCTCTTCCGTCTGGCCTTCAGGGTAGTTATCGATCACGACCTTTAAAGGCCGCACCACGGCCATCACCCGCTGTGCGCTACGGTTCAGGTCTTCGCGCACAAAGTGTTCCAGCATGGCCAGTTCAAGAGTGCCGTTGGTTTTCGTGACGCCAATGTTCGCCACAAAATTCCGCAACGCCTCCGGCGTGTAGCCGCGGCGCCGGATTCCGCTCAGCGTAGGCATGCGCGGATCGTCCCAGCCGCTCACGCGCTTTTCCTGCACTAGTTGCAGCAGCTTGCGCTTGCTCAGCAGCGTGTAGGTCAGGTTGAGCCGGTCAAACTCCATCTGCTGCGAAGGGAATATGCCCAGCTCCTGGATAAACCAGTTATATAAAGGTCGATGGTCTTCAAACTCCAGCGTGCACATGGAGTGCGTAATGTTTTCCAGCGAGTCTGACTGCCCGTGCGCGTAGTCATACATGGGATAAATGCACCACTTGTCGCCGGTGCGATGGTGCTCCGCGTGCAAAATCCGGTACATCACAGGATCGCGCATGTTCAGGTTGGGCGACGCCATATCAATCTTCGCGCGCAGCACGCGTGAGCCGTCAGGAAATTCGCCGGCTTTCATGCGCGCAAAGAGATCAAGATTTTCTTCTACCGTCCGGCTGCGAAAAGGGCTTTCCTTGCCGGGCTCAGTCAGCGTACCGCGATGCTTGCGGATCTCTTCCGCGCTCAAGTCATCGACATAAGCCTTGTCCGCCTTGATGAGCTGCACGGCCCAGTCATGCAGTTGCTGGAAATAGTCCGAGGCGTAATAAAGGCCTTCCCACTCAAAGCCAAGCCACTTCACGTCGGCCATGATGGACTCGACGTACTCGGTTTCTTCCTTCTCCGGATTCGTGTCGTCAAAGCGGAGATTGGTGCCGCCGCCAAATTCGTCGGCCAGGCCAAAATCAAGGCAAATGGCCTTGGCGTGGCCAATGTGCAGATAGCCATTCGGCTCTGGAGGAAAGCGCGTCCACACGCGGCCGTTGTACTTGCCGGTCTTCAGGTCTTCAATAATGGTGTCGCGAATAAAGTTGGAAGGTCGCGCCGGCTCTGGGGCTGCGGGCGTGGAATCAGCTTTCGTACTGGCGTTCGCTTCGGTCATATTTCTATCTTAAGTGGTTTTTCCAAATCAGCGGTTTTCCGTTCCCGCTGATTTCCGGATTGACCTACCCTCCCCCCTCCTACCTCAACTAGCATTCCAAAAGACTTACGCAATTCAACCCCGGGGTCGACCCCTTTCAACCCCGGCTAGGCCCGGCCTGTTATGCTCTTTAAGTTAAGATATCCGCCTTGAAACCCAAGCCCCTAGGACGCCGCCAAACCATTGCAAATAAACGGTTTAATTTAACATCAGCCAGCTGCAAAGTCAATAATTTTCCGGGCCTCGATCCAGTCTTTTAAAATGCTTCTAACAATCCCTGCGGTTGCTGAGCCTTAGACCAATCCCACATCTTGTGTTTTTCGCCAGCGCCACGGACAATCCAATAAGGAGATCCAATCCCATGCTGGTCTCGCGCCGAATCGCCCCTGTCATTCTCTTCCTCTCAATTGTGGTCGCCGGAATGGCCCAGGGCGACAAGAAATTCTCAGCCAAAGCCCAGGAACGCATCATGAAAGACGTGCGCCACCAGATCCTGATGCTTCCTGACTTTGGCACTTTTGACAACATTGCGTTCAAGCTGAACGGCTATGACGTGACTCTTTATGGGCAGGTGGTACAGCCGTTCCTCAAGAACGACGCCGAGAACGTGGTGAAAAAAATCGAAGGCGTGGAGCGGGTCGATAACCGCATTGAGGTGCTGCCTGTCTCGCCCAACGATGACCGCTTGCGCCGCGATTTGTTCATCGCAATCTATCGCTACGGTCCGCTGCAGCATTACGGCGTGGGATCGAACCGCCCAATCCACATCATCGTGAACCACGGAAACGTAACGCTGGAAGGCGTTGTGGACCGCCAATCAGATAAGAACATTGCCGGAATTCGTGCTAATGGCGTCGCGGGAGTGTTTTCCGTCAGGAATAATCTGGCGGTGCCGGGAAAAGGGAAATAGCATTTGTGTCGCGTGCGCGCTCACTAAGCCATGGCGCCGCAATCAGGTCATCAATCCTTAGAGCCTTTTTTCCTGATCTCAATGTTGAGCCGCTTGATCTTCTGGTTCAACGTGGAAAGCGGAATATGGAAGCGCTCTGCGGCGTCAGTCTGGTTCCAGCTGCATTTTTCCAGCATGCTCACGATCAAGCGGCGCTCGCAGTCTTCAACAATTTCAAACAGTGATGCGTCCGGACGGTGTTCAAACATCTTGGCTTCCGATCCTCGTCCAACAATGTGGTCAGGGATAAGGTCAAGGCTAACCGTCGGACCGTTGCACAGCACCACGGCGCGTTCGATGACGTTTTCCAGTTCGCGCACATTTCCGGGCCAGGAATAATCCATCAAAGGCCGCAAGGCTTCCGGCGCAATGTTGATGATTGCCTTGCCATTCTCGCGCGAGAATTTCTCCAGAAAATGTCCAACCAGCCGGGGAACGTCTTCGCCGCGGTTGCGCAGCGGCGGCAGGTCCACGGTGATCACGTTCAGCCGATAGAAAAGGTCTTCACGGAATTTGCCTTCCCGCACCAGCACCTGCAAATCGATATTGGTGGCCGCGATCACGCGCACATCCACCTGCAACTCATGGATGCCGCCCAGGTGCATGAATTTGCGGTCTTGCAGGACGCGCAAAATCTTGGCTTGCGTTTCCATGCTCATGGTGCCGATTTCATCCAGGAAAATGGTGCCGCCATCGGCCACTTCAAACAGGCCTTTCTTGGATGAAATGGCGCTGGTGAACGCGCCTTTCACATGGCCGAACAGGGTTGACTCCAGCAGGTCCGCAGGCATGGAACCGGTGTTGACCGGAACAAACGGATGGTTCTTGCGCGCAGAGTTGGCATGAATGGCCTTGGCGATTAGTTCCTTGCCGGTCCCGCTTTCGCCCTGGATCAGCACAGTGGAGCGGCTGGGAGCGACTTGTCCAACCAGGTCAAAAATCTTGAGCATGGAATCAGACTTGCCGACGATGTGCTCAAAGTTATAGCGCTCTTTCAGCGCGCGCTTGAGCTGCTCATTTTCTTCTTCCACGCGGCGGCGGGCCACCGCGGCGCGCACGTCAGCCAGCAGCTTTTCATTGTCCCAGGGTTTCTGGATAAAGTTGGTGGCGCCCTTCTGCATGGCGCGGACAGCGTTGTCCAGCGTGCCATAGGCGGTAATCATGATTACGGCCAGTTGGGAATCACGCGCGCGGATGTCCGCCAGGATTTCCAGGCCATTGCGGTCGGGCAAGGCAAAGTCGAGCAGCACCAGATCAAAGGTATGCTCGTTCAGGCGCGCCAATCCATCTTCACCGGTCTCGGCCGATTCCACACTGTACCCTTCGAACTCCAGCAGGGTTTCCAGTGACTCGCGTATGCCGGCTTCATCATCGATTATCAGAATTGAACCGCCGTGGGAGACGTCGGTCCGGGGGCGAGTTAAGACCGCGGCTTCAGACATTGACTGCCTTTCTCATTGGAAATTCCAGTTGGAACGTGGTTCCCTGGCCAGGTTGCGAGTCCACGCGGATCTTGCCTGCATGCTCTTGAATGATTCCGTAGGTCACTGACAGCCCAAGTCCCGTGCCGCGCGACTGGCCTTCACGCGGAACGTTCTTGGTGGTAAAGAACGGGTCGTAAATCTTGTTGATATGCTCCGGCGCAATGCCGGCGCCACTGTCCCGGATGTTGACCTGGACGCTGTCGCCGTTCGCCGTGCTGATGTGCAGCGTTCCGCCCTTGCCCGCCATGGCGTCTTTGGCGTTCAGGAACAGGTTCAGGAACACCTGTTGCAGCTCTCCGGAATTGCCATGGATCAACGGTAGTCCGGCATACAGATCGGTTTGCACCTTCACGCGTGAAGTCTTGAGTTGATGCTCCAGCAGCGTGAGCGTTTCGGTAATGATCTTGTTCAGGTCGATGGCGCTGAATTCCGTGGCGCTGGTCCGCGAAAAGTTCAGCAGGTTGTTGACGATCTCTGAAGCGCGGAACGTCTGGCGCGTGATCTTTTCCAGCAGCGGACCAAGCCTGGCGTCGCCATTGATCTGCTTGGTCAGCATCTGCGCGTAGCTGGAAATCACGGCCAATGGAGTATTAACTTCATGGGCCACGCCCGCGGCCAGCAAGCCGATGGAAGACAATTTCTCTGCCTGGCTCAACTGCGATTCCAGTTCCATCCGCTCGGTGATGTCATCGACTATGATCAGGCGGCCAATCACGTTAAATCTTCTGGTCACCAGCGGAGCAATGGCCACATTGGCAATCCGGACATCGCCGGCGCGCGTGTGCAGGCGGAACTTGTACAGGTTGTGAATGCCCGGATTCTGCCGCACGCGGTAAAACTCTTCCATGAACTCCGCCGGGAAGACCTCGCTCAACCGCTCATTGAGCACCTGCGAACGCGGCATGGCATACATCACTTCCATCTGGGAGTTCCAGGACTCAATGCGGTCTTCCAGGTCCACGGCCAGCACGCCCACGCTGATGGATTCCACGATGTTCTCGTTGAAGTCCTTCAGCCGCTCGTACTCGCTGGCTTTCTGCTCCAGTGACGCATACAGCCGCGCATTCTGGATCGCGATGCCCATATATCCGGCCAACGTCTCCAGCAACTCAACGTCTTCACTCGATAGGAAGTCTCCGGACATGGTCTTGCCCAAACCCATTACCGCGATCGTGCGGTTCTGCACGGTGCATGGGATGTAGTAATTCAGGTTCAGCTTGGCGATGGTTTCCCGCGCGGTCACGCTTTCCTGCAGCGCCTTGCGCGTGTTGTCAAAGAAAATATGTCCGGCATATTGCTCCGGACGTTCCACCACCAGGAAGCTGAGATCGAGCGAACCGGCATAGCTGATGCCGAAAGATTTTTCCATCACGAAATCGTTGGCTTCCGCGTCCTTAGCCAGGAAGATGGCAATGCGATCAACCAGCAGCGTGCGCGAGAGCCTGTCGATGAGGGAGGCAAGCATGGCGTGCAAGTCGGTTTCAGAGCTGAGCTCGCGTCCAAACTCGATCAGCGTTCGGCGATAGTCATAGCGCTTGCGGTAAAAAAAGCGATCAACGCGGACCTGAATCCAGTTCTTCAGCGGCTCAAAGATCAGCGCCGTAATGATGATGACCGCGATCAGCCCAAAGGTCCCAGTGCCTGGATATTTTGTGGTGATTGAACCGGCCAGGCTGCCAATGCCGACAAAGTAAGCCACCACGATGGCCGCGGTCGCCAGCGTATAAGCGACGCCGCGCTTGAAGATGATGTCCACGTCCATCAACCGGTAACGCACAATGGCGTAGCCCCACGTGACGGGCAGGAAAACCAGCGACAGAACGGAAATCTTCATCGCCGGCGTGGGCAGCGCTCCCGCGATGTAAGGAATCACGTAGAAAAGGGTGTAAGGCCCAATTGCAAGAACGGTGCCGCGGGAGATCCACTTAAGCTGCTGCTGTTGCAGCGGAGTTCCGGCTTTGCGGTAGGTGCGCCACAGGATCACCGCCGCTATTGCGAAATAGACGGTCTGATAAACCATCTGTAGCCGGTCCAGGTCCCAGCGCAGAGATTCGGTGAATTCAAAAACCGCAACGGCGACTACCTGCATTACCAGCAGGGCCGCTCCCGGCAGGTAGGCAAGGGAAATTGCCCAGGGATGATTTGCCAGCAGCCTGCGCGGTCTTGGGAACGTCAGCGCAAAATGCAGGAACAATGCCGGCTGCAACAGCCACGCGACAATGCTCGACCAGTAAATGGTCTGGTCAAAAGCGTTCAGCTTGCCCGTGTAATGAAACGAATACAGGACAAATGAGATCAGGCAGAAAAGGTAAAAGTGGGTCGATTTAGGTGCGGTCCAGCGCCGGAATAAAACATACAAGCCAATGCCCAGATAAATGAGCGCAATAAGGCGCTGGCCCAATTTCAGCGAATTGTCCGCCGGGATCGGAATGACCGGGCCAACTTCCAGGCTGATGCCCTGCCGATCAAGCAGATACGTGGCACGGGAATAAACGCCGCTGCGGTAAAGATGTTTTTCAAACTCGACCAGGTTCTTGATGGTCTGGTCTTTAGGCAGACCGTTGACGCGCAGTAGCTTGTCGCCAACCTTGATGCCGGCTTTATCGCCCGGACCGCTGGGGACGACGCCTTTGGCCACAAGGAAGCCGGAATGCTCCTTCCACCACACGCCGTCAGTCGGAGTGGTGTACTGGGACTCTTTTTGCCAATTGATGATGGCAAACACGACGCAGGCGGCCGTGAGCAGCGCCAGTACGACTGCGGAGAAACGAACTAGGGAATCCTTTCGCATCCGCTGCTTTCCTAACCTCTCCACCCCGGGCGCAAACCGCATAAGCGCTGGGGTTGGGCTAGATTGGAGCAACTGGGATGCCATATGGTTTTCCGGCGGAAGCTATAAGCTTTGTGTTTGCCTATAGTTACAAAAGTATAAATGCTTTAATGTTCAAAAGCTATTGAAATTGGTATTTTGCTGTGAATTTTTGTATTTCCACTTTTTGGCAGAAAACCGGAGCATAACCGTTGAGAGAGTTTAAAAAATTGCGGGGCTTTCTTGGATGAGCCCCGCATTCAGAAGCGACAGAGGCGATAACATCCTATTTGAGTGCCCGAAACGGAAAAGCGGTTGTCCTCAGATACCATGCGCATCGAGAAACTTACGGCGGAGATCAACGGAGACCAAATTCACTTCTCGCGCCTCGGCGCTGGCAGGCCACTCTTGCTGCTGCATGGATTGCTGGGCGGATCGTTCTGCTGGCGGCAGAATATGGAAGCGCTCTCACTGCGGCACAACGTCTATGCGGTTGATCTGCCGGGCCACGGCGAAAGCGATGCGCCCTGCGATCTCGATTGCTCCATGCCCGCACAGGTGGATCGCGTGTCATCGTTGTTGGAGCGCCTTGAGCTGGAAGAAATGGATGTTTTGGGATGTTCTTGGGGTGGTGCAATCGCCATGCTTCTTGCCGCCCAAAGCGCAAAAGTGCGTTCTCTTGTGTTGGCTGCGCCGGTCAATCCCTGGTCAACTCTGGGCTTGGGACGGATACGGTTCTTGAACGGTTGTATGGGTGAGGCGTTGCTGCGGACAGTGTGGCCGGTTTCCCGTCCGCTCTATCGCATTGCGCTGGCCCGCATGTATGGCGACCCACGCCGCCTGCCCGCTGGGACGGTGCAAGGGTACCGTTCGCACGTGATGCGTCCGGGAAGGGTGAATAACATCCTGAACACCCTGCGCAGCTGGGAAAAGGACGTGACTACCTTGCGCGCAGCGATCCCGCGCATCAAAGCCCGGTCTCTTTTGATCTGGGGAAGCCGCGACAGCGCGGTGGATGTTGGCTCTGCGGAGCCTCTTAAGCGGGCATTGCCGCACTGTCACCTCAAAGTGATTGAAGGCGCGGGACATCTTCCCTTTGAAGAGACGCCGGAAGAGTTTAACCGGCTGGTTCTTGATTTTATTGACCAGCAGTGATCAGTGATGACCTCATCCTGAGGCGCGGTACGATCTGGAAAGCACTTTAGGCACTACCGGGATTTTGCGGGGTTATGCCACACTAAGGCGAGCAATGCGTGAATTTTTAAAATCGACGTGGGAGAGCCTTGATCGCGAAGCGTGGCAGCGCTTTTTCATGGCCGTAGCCGGCCTGGGGTTGGCGTTTGCGGCGGCGTTATTTTCATCGGTGGCGCGGGAGCGGGGCAATCCTCTGGCCACGTCGATTTTTGCCATTACGGCGTTGTGCCTGGCTCTCATCGTGGGATTGCTGACCGTGCCTTTTCTGGCGCGCCGCGTGGCTGCCGCGCGCATGAAGGATGCCTTTGACTTTGAACTGACGCGCGAAGGCATCTTCTACATCGTTTTCCTGGTAATTATTGGTATCGCCGCGCTCAACACGGCGAACAATCTTTTGTGGATTGTGGAAGCGGCCATGCTGGCCGCGATTGTGGTTTCAGGGATCGGCTCGGCCGCGGACCTGCGGCGGCTGGAGTTGGATGTGGTGGTACCCAAAAACGCTTTTGCCAGGGTACCGGTACAGTTGCGCGTCAACCTGATCAATCCTCGCCTGTGGATGCCGGCATTTTCCGTGAAAGTCTTTACCCCGGTGGACAAGAAGCAGCAACGCCGCAGCTGGGAATGGAGCAAGACCGAATTTGTCTTTCCCAAAAAAAAGCGCTGGCTGCGGATGCCGGACTACACGCTGAGCCGCAAAAATCCGCCGCCATTCCAGCCCCCCATTTTGACGCGGCCTGTCTATTTCACTTACGTCGCCGCGCAAAATACGGCAGGCACTGAACTGGAAGTGGCATTCCCGCAACGCGGACACTACAGCCAGGAAGGATTCAGCATTGCTACGCGCTTTCCGTTTTCTTTCCTGACCAAGAGCCGCAAAGTTGCGCTGGAGCGCGATCTCATTGTCTATCCACCGCTGCTGGAGCCGGACGATTTTCTTGACGTTCTGCCCATGATTACCGGAGATTTTGTTTCGTTCATGCGCGGACGCGGGACCGAGCTCTACCGCATCCGTGAAGCCACGCCGCAGGACCCCGGCCGCTTTGTCGACTGGAAGGCCACGGCCAAGACCGGCCAGCTCAAAGTGCGTGAGTTTACACGGGAAGACGAGCGGCGATTGCGTCTGGTGTTTGACAACCCTGGGCCAGGACGCGTCGCTTCACCGGCGTATGAGCACGCGGTCTCATTGGCGGCATCGCTGGCATGTCACTTCAATACGGAAAACATCGATCTTTCTTACGCTGGCTCCTGCTACGATGGCGGCCTGCATCTGGCGGATTTTCTGCGCTACCTCGCCACCATCCAGCCGGACAGCCGCGATCCTCAGTTTCTCGATGCGCTTCCGGTCTCGCAGGACTACAACGTCATCCTGACCTCGCGTAAACCCGGCAGCCTGCCCAGCGCGCTCTGGCACAGCTCTTACGTGATCTATATGTAGCTTTATACATTGCCGCGGAAGGCACAAAACAACACCTTACCGCGGATAAACACGGATGTGTGAAGCCGCATGGGTCGGTTTCCTCCTGCGGCCTTCATGGTGGCGGCGCAAAAGACTCACAATGCGCAGCCGGTAAAATCCAAATCAACTGCAGATCAATTGAAGATCCATCGCTTTGGATTGAAAGGCTTGTGCAGGACCGGGTAGCGCTCTTTGGCGTCTACCGTAGCTAGGTTGCTACTTTCTGGCTCACCATCCTTCCCGCTATCCTGCTGAAAGCCTTATTGTGCCGATGACTACTCACACGCTCCCCAACAATAACCGAATCGCGCCCTGCTGCGTTTTGCTGGCACTTGTGCTCTCCGGTTGTGGCAAACCTGCGCCCCAACCGGGCCCGGAAGCGTCTCCGGCCAAGCCGGTAGCGCAAGCCAGCCCAACCCCTTCCGCCGATGAGATGGAGGCGGGTGCGGCCATGTTGCGTATCCTGAATGTTGCCCATCGCAGCGGCGGGATCATGCTGCGTGGCGAGTGCGGCTTGCTGGGCGTGACCGAATCGTATCGCATGAAAACCCCAGTCACCTTTGAGCCGCTGGAAACGGCCCTGCAGGAAATATCCGCCAGACACCAGACTATTTACTGGCGTGAATCGCCCGCCAGCGGCGTGCGCCTGGCAGATAGCGACATTAAAGCCAGGCTGCTGCGGGTGAAGCTCAGGGAATTTCGCGTTATTGAAGATCGCGGGCCTGACGCCGTGATGGCCGCTCTGTGGCGCACGCCGGAAGTCACGGCATTTCTACGCCGAAATCATATTCACTTCTCGCGCCGCCCGGTCACCGCAAAAAAAGTCATCTCACCGCCGATGATCGTCGAAATGAGAAACGCCACGGTAGCAGACATTCTGGACCGCATCGCCGCCGGTTATCGGTTCGACCCGCCCAAAGTCTGGATCTATCGTGAATGCGAGGACAAAAAGGAAACTCTGGTGGACGTGCTGATGAAGTAAACCGCGCGGGGCAATCAAACCCCATACCACTGATTTCACGGATCACACTGATTTCACGTATTTTTTTTCTGATCTCATAAATCCGTGTTATCCGTTCATCCGTGGTGAGGTTTTATTTGCCGGCCTTTTCCTCGTGTTAACTACTTTGCTACTCCCCTGCGGAGACGATTCCCGCTATGCTGCGTTCAGTGGCGATGCGCATGACAGTCCTGGCGAGCGGCAGCAGGGGAAACTCCACTGTGCTTTCCAGTTCCTGCGCCAGCATCCTGGTGGATGCCGGCATTTCCTGCCGGGAAACGCTCAAGCGCATGCACACCGCGGGCGAGGACCCGCAAAAACTCAAAGCCATTGTGATTTCGCACGAGCACCAGGACCACGTTGCCGGACTTCAGGTGCTGGCGCGCAAACTGCAAATCCCGGTTTACATCACTGAGGCCACATACCACAGCTGGCGGCGCGCCACCAAAGATCCTGAAGGCAAGCCGGCCAAGCTGGAGCGGCGCGAGCATTTTCAGGTGGGCCGCAGCTTTGAGATTGCCGACATCACCGTGACGGCTTTTACGATCCCGCATGACGCGGCTGATCCCTGCGGCTTTACCTTCAAGGCCGACGGCGTAAAAATTGGCGTGGTGACCGATCTGGGCTACCTGCCCTCCAATGTGAAAGATCATCTAAGGCGCTGCGATGGGTTGATGATCGAATCCAACCACGACCTGGAAATGCTGCGCAACGGCCCATATCCCTGGATGGTGAAGCAACGCGTAATGAGCCGCGTAGGGCATCTTTCCAACGCGGCGCTGGCTGAATTCTTTGAAAAAGATTATGACGGTCAGGCGGCTTTCCTGGTTCTGGCCCATCTTTCCGAGCACAACAATCACCCTGAAGTGGCCCGCGATACCGCCAATAAGGCCCTGGGGGGGAAGTTGAACCTTTTCCAGTCCTGCGCCCTGACCCTGGCCCAGCAGGACCACCCATTGCAGCCTCTCTGCCTGGGGTGAGAAGATACCTGTACAGAACCTTAATCTAGGATGAGAATAGGTTAAGTAGCCCGCCCATTGGGCGGTTAGAGGCTTTTTGAATTTAGCAGTTCAGGCAAGTCGATGAGCAATATGTGCAGTGATCGCGTGGTTGGGGACATTCTCGCCGGCTGGCGGTACGATATCTCAGGTTTGGCGTCGGAGATGCGCGGCGACTATGAAGCGCATCTTGCCGAATGCGCCCACTGCCGCTCCCGCCAGGTCCTGCATCGCACCATCGACATTGGATTGATGATTGTGGCCGGCGTTTCCGCCGTAATGTTTCTGGTGGCTTTCGGCGCGGTACGGCATTTTTCTCCGCGGCATGCGCTCGTCCTGGAGCTGATCGCTCTGGCCGGCTTCCTTTTCTTTAGCGTCGTGTGGCTCATCGTTGCGGTGGCAACACCGGCGCCGGTGGTTGTGGCGGATGTCGCGCGCATACAGGCCCGCCGCATCCATGACCGGCTGCCCAGCCAGATTCGGGAGAAGCTGCCGGAGATTACGCAGGAATTCCTTAAAGAAAGACAATAGTCTTTTCGATCCTGATCGCGATAATTGCAAGACGACTCCACGAAAAAACCACCTGTGGTTGCAGGTGGTTGCAGGTGGTTTCCGCAAAAACTAGTTTTGTCTGCGGTCTACTACTGCCAGATATAACCTACAATGCCTTCATCCTTCCAGCCCTGGCTCTGGAATTGCGATTTCTCGCTGCTGGCGGTCGTGTAGAAATGCCCGCTTCCATCAGGACTAGAGAGCCGATAAAGAGGCTGCGTGCCGGGGGCCTGCGAGCTGGCGATATAGCCGACGATGCCGTCATCGCGGTATCCATGCGCCTGCATGGCGGAGCGTTCATTGCTGGCCTGCGTGAGGAATGTGTCGCCATTGCTGCCGGTCATGCGGTAGAGAGGAACCGTGCCCGAGCCCTGGCCCGACAGCAGGTATCCAGTTGTGCCCTCAGCGTGGAAACCATTGGAGTTCTGCTCAGCGGCGTTGGTGGTGTAGAGATGCATGTTTCCATTGCTGTTGGCGGAGCGATATAGCGGGACCTTGCCGCCAGAGGTGTCGACCGAGCCCGGTTGAGTTGCGGGCGCTGCGCCGCCATTCGCATTCACATCAGGAGCGGTGCCGGCGGCCGTCGCGGCCGACTGGAACTGTCCAGCTGTGCGCAGATCCCCATCACGAGTCAGGATTTGCCATTCATAAGTTTTGCCCGGCTCCAGGCCCGTCAGTTGCAGAGAGTGGCTGGTGCCTCCACCAGTTGCGTAAGCCGATTTCCAGGCGCTGTTGCTGCCCGCAACGCGATAGCGAACATGGTTGGCCCCGGCAGAGTTCGTGGTCCAGTTAATGGTGGCGGAATTGCCGGTGATGTTGGTGATGTTGGGCCCCTGAGTGATCTGTACGGCTTTCTCATTGGCCTGGTCCATCGGTTTCTGCGCAAAGGCTACTGGCGCCGAGAGCATCAGCCCCAAACTTAACAGTGTGAGTGTGCGTTTCATAACGGTCCTTCCCCTCTAAAGAAAAAATGCCTGACGATTTTCGCGACGAAGCGGCACTCCTCGTGAAAACCTGCACCAGCCAAAAAGGCATGCATGCTCACGATTGCGAAGACTTACTTAGTTCGAAGGTGGTAAACAAGTGCGGGTTGCACCTTCAGAGCTGGATAAGCAGAGCTGCTGGAAAAGCCGAGGATTTTCGGCCTAATTTGGCTGGTGTCAAGCATGTCTTCGGGTGCCTGGTATGAGCCGCAGGCATTTCGCCTTTGTCTCTGGACATGGGAAAATGGCGCACCAAAAGAACAGCCACCCGCAAGAGGGTGGCTGCATGTTTTCTGAAAAAAGATTCGTTCATCGATTTGTTGCCGACCGCTACGGCTGCGTCCAGACGTAACCGACAGGACCTAATTCTTGCCATCCATTGCGAAGGAACTGGCGGCGCTCGCGCTCAGAAGTGGTGAAGAAATGGAGACTGCCATCCCGGTTCACCAACTGAAAGAAAGTTTGTGTACCAGGCATCTGCGTGCGTGCGACATATCCCAAAATACCGTCATCGCGATAACCATAACCCCGCATCTGTTCCACCCCATCCTGGTCCATGGTCAGCAGTATGTCCCCGTTAGGGCCACGCATGCGATAAAGCGGCACGGTGCCTCGCCTCTGTGAGGTCAGGATGAAACCCGAGGTGCCTTCCGCATGGTAGCCACGGCTATTCTGCTCATTGCTGTTCGTTGTGTATAGATGCAAGTTGCCCCGGCGGTTGCTGGCGCGGTATAACGCCACCCGGCTGCCATAATCTCGGGCGTCATAGCCTCTATCGCCGTCATGGTCACGCCGGTCGCCGTCGCGGTCGCCGTCGCGATCGCCATCGCGTCTGTCACCCTCCCGATACTCGGGGCGAGGTGTCTGAAACTGTCCAGAGGTGCGCAGGTCGCCGTCACGCGTGAGGATCTGCCACTCGTAAGTTCTTCCGGGCTGGAGCCCCGTGAGTTGAACAGAGTGGTTGGTGCCGCCGCCCTGGTGATAGGCCGACTGCCACTGGTCGTCGCTGCCGGCAACGCGATAGCGCACATGGTTCGCGCCGGAGAAATTGGTGATCCAGTTGATCGTGGCCGAGTCGTCCGTAACATTGACGATGTCCGGACCGTGGATAATGCGGACTCTGCGTTCATCGTCATCATCCATGGGCCGTTGCGCGAATGCCGTAATCGCCGACAACATCAGTGACAAACCTAACAGCGTGAGTCTGCGTTTCATACGTGTTCAAATCTCCTATACGGAAAATGCCCTTGAGTATGTTTGCTGACGAAGCAACGGAGTGGAGTACCCCAAAAATCCGCTCCATGCTATAAACCCCATGAACGCCAGTTTGTTGCAAGCTTACTTAGTTAGATTGGCACAAGCAAGCGCTGTTCCCATTAAGAACAAGCCTTTAGCCATAAGCCTTTAGTAAGTACGAGAAAATGAAACTCCTTTACGGAGCCCATTTTTTTCAGGATTGGAAACCCGCCAATGGAAGAGGTGGGCGGCTCGTATTATCGCTATTTGGTATTTACGTCTCCAGCGTCCCGATAATGTCGGTAATTCGTTTCACTCGGTTTTCAAAGCACCAGCGCTGCAACCCGTCAACGATCTTTTCCGTGGCGCAAGGGTCCCAGAAATTGGCCGTGCCTACTTCTACGGCCGCCGCGCCCGCCAGCATGAACTCCACGACATCTTCCGCCGTGGTGATTCCACCCATGCCGATCACCGGGATTTCTACTGTATGGGCGGCTTCGTACACCATCCGCAACGCGATTGGCTTGATGGCGGGGCCGCTCAATCCGGCAGTGACGTTGGAGATGCGGGGCTTGCGCGTTTTAGCGTCAATCGCCATGCCGACGAACGTGTTTACTAGCGAAATGGCGTCAGCGCCGGCGTTTTCCGCCGACTTTGCCATGGCCGCAATGCTGGTCACGTTGGGTGAAAGCTTCACTATCAGCGGCCTTAGCGCGGCGGATTTGCAGCTCGCCACCAACTCTTCCAGCAGGGCGCGGTCCGTGCCAAACACCATGCCGCCCTCGTGCGTGTTAGGACAGGAAACATTCAGCTCGTAAGCGGTGATGCCATCGGCTTCATTCAGGATGCGGATCGTTTCCTGGTAGTCTTCGCGAGAGTAGCCAAAAACATTGGCGATCACCACCACATTTTTCTTCACCGCCAGCTTGGGCAGCTTTTCTTCAATGAAGGCGCGCGCTCCAATGTTTTGCAGTCCAATGGCGTTCAGCATTCCGGCAGCGGTTTCAAACAAACGCGGCGGCGGGTTCCCCACCATGGGCTCGCGGGAAAGGCCCTTGGTCACAAATCCGCCCAGCTTTTCCAGCGTGACGATATCGTCAAACTCAATGCCATAGCCAAACGTGCCGGCCGCGGCAATCACCGGATTCTTGAAAGTGATGCCGGCAAAACTCACGCTCAAATCGGGTTTTCGACCGGTTGCTGGGTCCTGGGTTGCGGTAGCCATTGCCCTATAGTGTAGCAATTTTGTCTTTCAGGATTGGCAGTTCGCCACCCAGGACGCAGTGTACCGCAGCCTTGCGGCACGCAAGGAAAGCTTCGGGCGCTTCAAAAAGCATCGGTGCGGAGTGCATAGTTCCCGTGAGATAATTTTGCTAGATAAATCCATCACCATAAGCGGGTCCAAGTGAAAGTTCTATCTCGATTGCTCATTCTTTCTTCTCTCGTTCTTTTGTCGCTCATCGGCCTGGATTGCGCTTCTCAGACCAAGACGAACGATATCGCCGCCAAGATCGAGCGCCAGATTCGCGCGAACTACAAATTGCCGCCGGAAGTTCCGGTCGCAATTGGCCCGCTTTCTCCCAGCCCTGAGTGGCCCGGCTTTGACGCATTCACCGTGACCATTGGTGAAGGAGAGCGGAAGCAGGATTTTCCCTTCCTTCTGGCCAAAGACCAGAAATCCATTGTGAGGGTAAACCGCATTGATCTCTCCGACGACCCGTACGGCGATGTGATGAAAAAAATTGACGTGCGTGGTCGGCCGGTCCGCGGGGCAAAGCAATCAAAAGTCGTATTAGTTGCCTATGACGATCTGCAGTGCCCCTACTGCACCATGATGCACCAAATACTGTTCCCCGAGCTGCTCAAGGAATATGGCGACCGCGTTACTTTTGTGTATAAAGACTTTCCCATCCCGAGCCATCCCTGGGCAATCCACGCTGCGGTAGATGCGAATTGCCTTGCCG
This sequence comes from Acidobacteriaceae bacterium, assembly GCA_027307045.1. Lineage (GTDB taxonomy): Bacteria > Acidobacteriota > Terriglobia > Terriglobales > Acidobacteriaceae > Angelobacter. Next base: position 13,475 of record DAHUXR010000033.1, on the reverse strand, counting down.
CACAAAATTCGGACGCCTACTGGAATTTCGTGGACTCTGTCCACGCCAGCCAGCAGGAAATTAATGCCAAAGGGACGCAGGAATTGCGCCTGGCTGAGCTGGATAGGATCGCCATGCAGCAGGGCACAGATCACAAACTGGATGCCGCAAGCCTGCAGGCATGCGTGAAAACCCAGAATGATACTGCGGTGAAGGCTTCAGTGCGTGAAGGCGAATCGCTCGGCGTTGACTCCACGCCTACTTTGTTCATCAACGGCCAGGAAATGTCCGGCGGCGTGGCCCCGCTACCGCGTTTGCGCGCCGCGCTGGATCGAGCGCTGAAAAATACTGGACAGGTTGCGGCGCAACCACCCGCCAACCAGACTTCACCCAAGAATTAACGCCACCGCGCAAAAATAAAAGGCCGCAGCAGTTGCTGTGGCCTTTTTTGCAACTTAATGCTGCTTCAAACCAGCTTAGCCGGCTTTGGCTGTGACTAGAGTTGGTTCAGCCTGGCTGTTGAGCCGCGGTAGCGGCATGAAGCGCAGTCCCAGGATAAAAAGAGCGGACACCAGGGTGAGAACGGCAGTGATATAGAAAGGAATGTCCCAGTTGCCATATTTAGCAAAGAGCGCGGCTGCAATGCCGCCGCCACCGATGGAAGCCACGCCCTTGGCGGTATAGAGAAAGCCATAGTTTGAAGTGGCGTTTTGCGCTCCGAAATAGTCGCCGATAATGGCCGGGAAAAGCGCAAACATGCTGCCCCAGGTAAAGAACACCAGGACCATCGTAAGAATAAACATGTCCCCGGAAGTGCGGCCGATCTTCAGCATTGCGACCAGGCAGAGGGCCTGCAGGACAAAGGGAATGAACATGGCCATTTCGCGTCCGACGAAATCAGAAAACCAGCCCCAGAAAATTCTGCCCGCGCCATTGGCGAGACGACTCCAGGAGAGCGCGGCCACAATCGCGGCAGCCGGGATTGCGACGCTCTTGCCGAAGGGGGAAGCCTGCGCGGTGATCATGAGGCCGCCGACCGAGGTGAGCACAAAAGCCGCGTAGAGCACCCAGAAATGGGGCGTTACCAGTATTTGGCCACTGTTGAACTGTTGCGTGTTGCGGCGAATGCGAGGTGAGACCGGCTTTTTGGCCGCCGGCGAAACGTTGAAGTCAGGGCCGGGATTGTGCAAGACCTGCGCGGCAATGATGATCAGCAGTCCTTGCCCGATGCCGGTATAGAGGAAGGCTGTTTTGTAGCCGGCGTGGGTAAGAATGCTGGCGATGGTTGGAATAAATAATGCTGAACCGGCGCCGAATCCCGCCGTGATAAAGCCTGAGACCGTGCCCCGCTTGTCAGGGAACCACTTCAGCGCAGTGGCAATGGATCCGCTATATACGAACGCCGCGCCCACGCCTGCCATGCCATAGGCAAAGTAAAACGTGGTGAGAGTTTGCGCATAGCCCATCCAGGTCCAGCCGGCGCCCACCAATATGCCGCCCGCAGTCAGGAAAATGCGCGGACCAAGGCGGTCGATGATCCAGCCTTCGACTGGGGTGACCCAGGTTTCCAGGAAAATGAACGTCGAAAACGCGAACCCCAGCGCCTTCAGGCTCCAGTCGCCGTGGGCTTTTTGAAGCGGACCAACAAACAGCGTCCACGCATATTGAAGGTTAGCTATCATGATCATAGCTACAACGGCGCTTCCAAATTGAATCCAACGCTTGCTCATGCTGTTTCCCCTCGAAGATTAAGTTTTTTGCGCCGCCGCGCTGCGGCGCTCGGCCAGTAACTTGGTACAAGCGTAAACACTGCGTGTGTGCGGCATCGGCAGACCAATTCTTTCGCCAACTTCCAGCACCGCGCCAACAATCGCTTCCAACTCCAGCGGCCGTCCTGCTTCCAGGTCCTGAAGCATTGACGTTTTATGCTCCCCAACCTTGGCCGCTCCCGCCATGCGCTGCTCAATGGAAACCTGCATCTTTACGCCCAGTTTCTCCGTCAGAGCTTCCGTCTCCTGCATAATGTTGCGAACCAGATTCGTCGTTTCAGGATTGGTCAGGATCTGGGCCAGCGTTGCTCCAGTGAGCGCGCTAATGGGATTGAATGCCACATTGCCCAGGATCTTTACCCAGATTTCATTGCGCAGATGCGTCGTGACCGGCGCGCGCAAGCCGGAAGCGATCAAGGCTTCAGCGATCTTCCTGATGCGCTCTGGCCGGCTGCCATCGGGCTCGCCCAGCGACATGCGCGTGCCTTCGTTATGTTTCACCACGCCAGGTTCAATGATTTCGGTAGAGAAGTAAATCAGTGACCCAATCACCCGCCGCGCTTCTATTGCCTGTGAAACCACTCCGCCGGGATCAACGCGTTCCAGGCGTGTTCCCGCCAGTGGTCCGCCATCGCTTTGAAAATACCACCAGGGAATTCCATTCTGCGTGCTGACCACCGCGGTTTCCGGTCCCAGGACAGGCGCCAATTGTTCCGCCAGCGGGGGCAGACCGTGGGCTTTGACGCAGAGAAACACCACATCCATGGGCCCGGCATCTTTGAGTTCGGCCACTAGCCGCGGATGCGCTACGAAATCGTCATCGGCGCTGATTACGCGCACGCCTTTTTCCTGCATGGCGCGCAGGTGCGGGCCACGGGCATGCAGTGTCACGTCATAGCCCTGGCGTGACATCATTGCGCCAATGTACGCTCCTACAGCTCCGGCCCCGACAATCAGGAATTTCACTTCTCGGCCCCTGCGAATGACGCGGCGACGGCGCGACGTTGAATTTTTCCCGTCGCGGTCCGCGGAATCTTTTCCACGATATGAACTTTTTTCGGGACCTTGAAGTCCGCCAGGTGCTGCTTGCAGTGCTCGATGAGGACTGCTTCAGTCTGCGGTTCTCTCAAGACCACGGCCACGGCCACTTCTTCTCCCCATGTCGGGTGCGGCATGCCGAACGCCACTGCCTCCGCAACACAAGGATGCGTCATCAGCACTTCGTCAATTTCCAGCGGAGCGATTTTTTCGCCGCCGCGATTGATCAATTCCTTGATGCGGGCCGTCAGATGCAGATATCCATCAGCATCAATCGTGCCCTGGTCGCCGGTACGAAACCATCCATTGGTAAACGACTTTGCATTTGCCTCAGGATTATTTTCGTAGCCTTCAATCACGTTTGGCCCCTGGATCACGACTTCCCCCACTTGTCCGCTGGGCAGGATGTTGCCATCATCATTCATGATTCCGACTTTTACGCCGGTTCCCGGGCCCACCGACGAAGATTTGTGTGGCCGTGGCGGCAGAGGATTGGAGCACATCTGGTGCGAAGCTTCCGTCATGCCGTAAGCCTCAAGCACGGGAACCTGGACGATGTTTTCAATTTTTTCCATCAGCGCGGGTGAGAGCGCAGAACTGCATGAGCGGACAAAACGCAGCTTTTCAATCCCTTCAGGCTTCGCGTTCAGTCGCGCAACGGAGAGCTGGTGGATTGTCGGGACACAGGAATACCAGGTCACGCCATAATCGCGTACCGTCCGCCAAAAGCTCATGGGATTGAATTTGCCGGGCACTACCACGGTGCCGCCAGTCAGAAACGTTGAGAGCGTGGATGCCACGAGTCCATGGATATGGAACAGCGGCATCACGCAAAGGGAAACGTCCTTGGCGGTCAGTCCATAAGTCGCCGCCACGTTCTGGCAGGAGACAGCTAGATTTTTGTGCTTCAAAGGCACGCGTTTAGGGCGGCCGGTGCTTCCGCTGGTATGCAGTACCAGGGCGACGTCCTCTGGGCTGGGTGGGACAATGGGAACGCCCTTTGGCGCGCCCTCAATACTCACATTCCCGGTTTCATCCATTTGCACGGCAAATACCGGGATGTTAAGGTGCCGCGCGGCCTGCTTCGCTTCTTCCGCGCCTTCCGGTGGGACAAGTAAAACCTTGGCCGACGTATCTTCCAGATAAAAGGAGAATTCCTCAAAACGGTAGGCCGGATTGAGTGGCGCGGCCGTACCGGCAAACGCTCCAGCCAGAAAAGCCACAATCGTCGGCAAACCATTTGGCAGGACGTTCGCTACGCGGTCGCCACGCTTGATCCCTATCCCGGCCAGGGCTTCAGCCATGGTCTTTACCTGGCGGCGGAGCGATTCATAAGTTATAGAAGTTCCTGTCTCAGGAATAATCAGGGCGGTGGCGTTCCCGGGGGCAGCATTCAACAGCGAAGGGAGATCATTCATTAGAGCTTGGCTCCGGTGACAAGGGGGTCTATGCCTTCGTTCAGCGTTCGGGCGGCAAGTATATACCAGAAAAACCATGATGCAAGTAGTCGCCACTTCGTGGCCCGAGACGCAGTTTTACGCAGAATTCACGGCACACGTATCGCGTCAAGAGCCCATCGTGCGGCGATGGCAACTCACGTAAATTCAGGCGTTTACACAAAGAAATTTCATGCGGCAGTGACTCTGCATCTAAAGTTACGGATGGGCAGTTACTCTGGTGGACAGCTATTACTGGGCGTAGAATTTAGAGACGCTTTGCTTTTCAGCGCAGCGGATTTGTAACAAGAGGCGTATTCCTATGGGAAGATTTTCAAGCTTTTTATTTGGTTTGATCGTTCTGATTGGCGCCGTTGGATGTGGAGGCGGTTCCAGTAAGCCCGCACCAACTCCTACGCCTACACCGTCCTCGCAAATTTTTCCTAATGATGAATCCCTGGCGCAATCGCCCCCGGTAAAGCTGGGAACGTCTGGCGGGAACGCCAACGATCTTGGAACGACAAGCTGTTGCATTGGCACGCTCGGCAGCCTATGGACACATGTCGGCACGACGAATCCTGTGATCCTAAGTAATAACCACGTCCTGGATAGATCAGGACAGGGCGCGGCCGGAGAAGCGATTAATCAGCCGCTGCAACTCGCCTGCACGGCGGTTTCCGCTCCTGCGCCGCTCACTGTCGCTCATCTTAGCCAGGGCGCGGCGCTGAAGCCTGTCGCGAATGAAACTACAGGACCGTGCGCATCCGATGCCTCTAAAGCAGCCCTTTGCGGCCACGCTCCCAGCAACGTAGATGCTGCATTTGCCGAGATCGTTCCCGGGCAGGTTGATCTGTCCGGCACTATCCTCGATCTTGGACCTGTGGGGACCACAAGTATTGCCGCAGAGCCTCCTTCTGCCACGCTTGGCGTTGCTTCATTGGGGGAACCGGTGGGAAAGAGCGGCAGAACCAGCGGGCTTACATGCTCCACGGTCCAATCGCTGAACGATACGATATTGATTGATTACGAAGCAAAATGCGGCGATATCAAGAACAAGGTTCCTGCCGCCTTTACCGCCTACTTCACCAACCAGGTCAGCATCAACGGCGGCACCTTTAGCGCTGGCGGCGACTCTGGATCATTGGTGGTTGATACGGGCACATCCAGGCCCGTGGCGCTGCTTTATGGTGGTAACACAGTGAGCACGGTCGCCAACCCGATCCAGGATGTAATTGCGGCATTTGGCGGGCCCGCGGCCTTTTCCATCGTCGGCGGCGGTGATCACGCCGTCAGCTGCGCCAAAACAGCGACGGCTGCGGCGACCCAGGTAGGGACCACACAGTCTGCGCTGCTTCCTTCTGAGCTCCAGCGTGTAACGGCGGTGCAGCAGCGCAGGGCCCAGTCACTGATGCGGGACTTTGGCGTTGCTTCGGTCAAGACAGGCGCCAGCGCCGACAATCCCAATGAGGGCGCGCTGATGATTCACATATCCGGAAAATCAGTTCCGGCCATTCCACCCGTAATTGACGGAGTACGCACACGCCTGGTCTTTGACGATTCCAGCGTTCTGGCGCAACTTCCGCAAATAAGCGCAAAACAAATTCAGGATGCCACGGCCATCAAAGAAGCACACGTTTCCGAATTTTTGGGCAAAGGAATTCAGGGCATTGGCGTTGCCGTCAGCGGTGACAACCCGGCCGAGACTGCAATCGCGATTTTTGTGATTAAGGGGGCCGCGCATCCGGTAATTCCCGCCACCCTCGACGGAGTGCGAACAAAGATATTTGAAGGTGATCGCTTCCAAGCCTATTGATGGATTTTTGACGCTTCAGCCCCGGCCAAAAGCCGGGGCTTTTTTATGCAATCCCGAGTTCCCGCGCAGCCTCACGCGCGACAGCCGCCATTGCACCAACCGGAATGATGTGGATGGAATTCTGCTCCAGCGTTTCGCGGGCAAAAATTACCGCTTCATCTTCTTGCGGCAGATCGTCGTCCACCACGGCCGTAAGCAGCGCGTGCTTTCCTTCCATCTCTCTTATTCCTTTGGCAAGCTGCGGAAAACTGAAAGCCAGGACCTTGGCGGTGTTTACATCGTTATTGAGCGTTACCGCATGAAAGAGTTTCACTGTGCCATTTGGGCTGTACCCACAATCAATCTTGAGCGGATCTCCGCCGCGCGTGTAGCGCGACACCGGAATTTTCTCCTGCATTAGCGGCCAAACGCCGGCCGCCTCAAATTCTGAACGCATGCGCGCCACAATCGCCACGCGGGCGCCTGGCTCACGCGTTTGCTGGCGACGGCGCGGGCGCTCCAGATAGAGCCGCGCCAGCTCGTCAGCTTCAGCCACCACTGAGGAAGCCAGGCACGCCTGAAACTCCGAAGGCTGGATGGCGTTGGAGAAGGAATCCTGTATGCGGCGCAGAATGAGGTCGCGGTCGCCATTCATCTCACGCAACTGGTTGCGCAAGTCATTTTCCAGCGCTTGCAGCATTTCCACATCGGCATCAGGATCAAGGCAGAGCACGCGTTGCCAGTCCCGGGTAAAGCGCACCTGCGCGCCGCCCGCGGGCGGCAGCAGCACCAGCCCGACGTTGATGAACTCATTCTTCACCGCGTCCGGCGCGTAGCGCAGCACGAAAAACCGGCATTGCATTCTTTCGGTCATCTATGTATGTCGCTTCGCTCCCAACCGCTCGGGCATCGTGCCGCAATCCATCGTCTGCTCCGGCTTCACCGCATTGCGCACTACATCAACCGTAATGGCATCTCGCGTTTCGGCGCCGGCTGGCCCCACGCGGGAAAGGGCTGCCGTGTTGAATTGCGAAATGCCGTAATCAGCTCGCGCACTTTGCTTCTGCGTTCCATGATCGTTGCCACCAGTCTTTCCATATCACCCCAGTCATTGCCGTTCCATACCGGTGGCACTGTGCCGGCTATTTCGTGAATCACCGCGGGACCAAGACTTTCCACCCGGCTGAGCCACGGTTCGAATGATTCCCAGCCGCGAACGCCCTGATAGACAAAGTTACGCGCGTAAACGCCGCGCAGGGATGAGTCGGGAAAATTCCATTCGCCGGCATTGAAGCAATAGCCCTGGTCGATGAACGTTGCGGTGTATTTCCGCTCATTGTCTTTTTTCCAGAACACGGCTTGGCGTCCGTTGGCGTTCCCCAGCCATTTATCCACCACCAGCATACCGGCAAACGCGGCAAGGTTCTTCACTTTGGCAAACATGCTTTCCGGCAGGTAGTCAAAGACCTGGCCTTCAGCGGGGTCGCAGACGTAACGCGCGCCGAATTGGAGTCCGGGCTTGCATTGTGACGAAAGCCCAGCCTGATCGACGTGTAGCTCCTGAGTGTTTTTGATCAGCCATTCGCGCACTTCAACGATCTCAGTTACCGGTACCGGCAAGCCTACGCTTTCAGCCAGACGCGTGGCCAGCAGCTCATTGGCCAGCACGCGCAGATGCTGTGGATTGTTCTGGAATTTCACGACGTAGAAGTGGCCGTCATCGGCGCGCATCAGATGCGCCTGCGCTCCTCCGCGCATCCTTCTCACGTGCTGGACGGCTTCCACCGGCATAGCGGGATTTTAGCATTCAGCAATCAGCGCTTAGCCAAGCCTATTTACCGCAAAGAACGCGAAGGACGCAAGGAAACAAAAATACATCGGTTGCCGCTATCTTTGTGGCCATTGCATCCGGGCGCTCAGCTCCAGGTCTGAATGCTGATAACTGAATGCTAATGGGCTAACCTGCGATTCGTATTGGCCGATTCGTAGACTTTCATAAAATTTTCCACGCTCTCAACGTAGCATTCGGCAAAGTCGACTACATAACGTAGGTCCTGAATCAGATTTTTAGCGTCCTGCAGTGACCATCCCAATACGCGCATGATCGCCAGCGTCATCATGGGCGCACGATGTACGCCGGCAGCGCAATGGATGTAGATTTTACTCTTTGGCTGGTCCAGTGCTTCCAGCGCAAAATCCACGCCGGCCTGAAAAAGCGCGGGCGGCTTGGGCATGAAATCATCGTCAGTGGGATTATTGAGCACCTTTACGGGGTAAGGTTCGGCCAAAGGGCGGTCGTCAAACTCAATCTGCATGTTGATAATGTGCGTGACACCGCCCCGCACCAATTCTTCCATGTTCTCGTCATTCCAGATACCGCCTCCGACCGCAATCCGGTCCGTCACCCAGGTCATGTCCATATCAAGATGTTAGCATCGCCGCGGCCTGCTGTTCCGCAGACAGGAAGCTTGCTGATAAGTCCGCGCGGGCCCGCTTTCCAAAGAAGATCGTTCAAGGTCTGAGATGGTATAGGTCTGTCTAAAGCTGGCTTAACAAAACTTTTTGCTATCTTTTTACATAAACCTGCCGTCTTTTTGAGATGATTATGCGCACCCATCTCTCATAATAGATACAGCCGAGCATATCGGACATGAGCAGAAGCGCCTCCGACGGTCCAGATGGAGGGCGCGCTGAAAATTAATCTTGCTAATCCTCACTTATCTTGGAGAGTTCTGATTGGTAGCTAAGGCAGGCAATTTTATATTGAAGTGGATTTACTCATTGGCGGTAGCAGCCACGGCGGTGGGTCTGTCCGTGGGCGTTGCTTTAACCGCCCAGGACCGGCCGAACGGCGAAACTTCGCAGGCCGCCGCCGGCAGCGCGGTAAAGAACGTGGGCGTTGTGAAGTCAATCCACGAAAAAACACTGGTGCTCAAAACCGATGCCGGGCCGGAGATTTCTATCTCTGTGCCGGATGGCGCGCGCATCATTCGCCTTGCCGCCGGACAGACTGACCTGAAGAGCGCCCCTGCCATTACCTTTGCTGAGATCCAGGTTGGCGACCGCATGCTGCTGCGCGGGCGCGCGGGCGCGAATGGCGATATACAGGCCACAACGATTGTGGTAATGAAGCAGGCCGACGTAGCCCAGAAACAGCAGCATGATCGCGAAGACTGGCAGAAACGCGGCACGGGTGGAATCGTAAGCGCAATTGGTCCCGCGGCCGGCACTTTCGCCATTTCCGTTACGCCGACCTTAAGCGTGTTGGTAAAGACGTCAAAAGACACCAGCTTCCTGCGCTATTCACCCAACTCAGTGAAATTTGCCGACGCGCAAAAAGGAACGATTGACCAGATCAAGACGGGCGACCAGTTGCGCGCGCGCGGCACTCGCAGTGCGGACGGAAAAGAAATCGCGGCGGAAGAAGTTATTTCCGGAACATTTCGCAACATTGCCGGGACTATCAGCTCCATTGACGCGGCCAACAACAGCATCACGGTGAAAGACATACTGGCCAAGAAATCCGTAGTCATCAAATTTGATTCTGATTCCCAGTTGCGCAAGCTGGCGCCGCAAATGGCCCAGCGGCTTGCGTTCTTCCTGAAAGGCGACGCGCAAGCCGGACAAAGCGGAACTCCCGCAGGCGGCCAAACTCCGGCCAGCGGAACACCCCGGCCTGGAGCAGTACAGGGCGGCGGACAAGGTGGGCGTCCTGCGGGCGGCCCTGATTTTCAACAGATGCTGAGCAGGATTCCCAGCATTACTCTGGCTGACTTGCAGAAAGAAGATGCCGTGATGGTTGTGGCGACACTGGGAGCCACCGGCAATGAAGTGACGGCGATTACTTTGCTTGGGGGAGTTGAGCCGATTCTTACCGCATCGCCCAACGGCACGAGCGCGGCGGCGCTTTTTTCTGGATGGAACATGGCAGCGCCCGGCGGCGAAGGCGGCGGCCCCCAGTGATCCGGCACGCGCTAAGCAACGCAACGATGATCATTGAGGAGAGATTGATGAAATTCTGGCCTTCGGGGAGCCGCGCATGGATCTCCGCTTTTATTTTCTTCCTTACGCTGGCTTGTACCGCTGCTCTCGTGGCGCAAACACAGGCCGGCAGGCTGCGCGGACAAATCGTTGACGCCACGGGCGCGGTCATTCCCGGGGCCAGCATCACACTCAAGAATTCCAGCGGGCTTGCGATAACCGCCACTTCAGATGGCGCAGGCGCGTATGACATCAAGAACCTGGCGCCCGGCAAGTACACTATCGCAGTCACGGCGAAAGGGTTTGCTCCCACAACCAAGGACGTGGAGATCGCTGCGGGCCAGTTGACGGATGTTGATATACCTTTGGCAATCGTGGTGAAGGAAGAAGATATCGAGGTGCAAAGCGATTCCGCCAGGGTGAGCACCAGCCCAGATAATAATGGCAGCAGCGTTGTGCTCACGGGCAAGGACCTTGACGCACTTTCCGACGATCCTGATGAGTTGCAGTCAGAACTTCAGGCGCTTGCCGGCCCTTCCGCCGGACCCAACGGCGGGCAGATTTATATTGACGGTTTTACTGGAGGCCAGCTTCCGCCGAAGTCTTCCATCCGTGAAATCCGCATTAATCAGAACCCATTTTCCGCGCAGTATGACCGCATGGGCTTTGGCCGGATTGAAATTCTCACCAAACCCGGCACGGACAAATTGCATGGCCAGGTCTTTTTCAATGACAACCATTCGTTCATGGATGCGTTGAATCCATTCGCTTCCACCGAACCAGATTTCAGCACGCAGATGTTTAGCGGAAACGTTGGCGGGCCGCTGGGAAAAAAGCTCTCCTACCAGATCAACGCGGAGCGCCGCGACATTAATGAAGCTGCGGTCATATTTCCCGCGGCCTTTGAGGCGGCCAACCAGCCGGTGATTGGCGTGCTCAACCCGCGCGTGCGCACCAATGTGAGCGCGCGATTTGACTATCAGGTCTCCGCGTCCAACACGCTGATGGCCCGCTACCAGTTCACCCACAACACTGAAGATAATAACGGTATAGCGCAGTTGGCCCTGCCGTCGCAGGGATACAACCAAACAGGAAACGAGAACGAAATCCAGATCAGCGACACGCAGATACTGAGCCCGCACGCTATTAATGAAACGCGTTTTGAGTGGGAGCGCGGCGCGACAGACCAGAATTCGCTATTTCTAACTCCTGCCATCAACGTATTGGGACAATTCACTGAAGGCGGCAACCCGCTCGGCACCAGCTCTGTGATCACCAATCACTACGAGTTGCAAAACTATACGTCAATCAACAAAGGCAATCATTTCTTGCGCCTGGGAGGAAGGCTGCGCGTTACGGGAAACTCCAGTCTTTCCACGCAGAACTTTAATGGAACGTTTACGTTTGGCGCCACAAAAGATCCCATCACGCAACAGACGCTCACTCCATTGGCGAACTTTAGCAATGGTCAGCCGACGCAATTCACGGTCCTTACCGGCAATCCGCTGATCCAGGACACTTTCGCCGACGCCGGGCTCTACGCCGAAGACGATTGGAAGATTCGTCCTAACATGACTTTCAGCTATGGCCTGCGCTTTGAAACGCAAAACGGCATCAATGACCATGGCGATTGGGCGCCGCGTTTAGGATTTGCCTGGGGTCTGGGCGGCAAGAAAAATGCCGCGCCTAAAACGGTCATCCGCACCGGCTTTGGCCTCTTCTATGACCGCTTTACGCAAAACCTGATCATGCAGTCGGAGCGGCTTAACGGAGTGAATCAGCGGCAGGTCACCATCACGATCGATCCCAATGCTTCTGCCGCCGCGAACGCTGCCACACGGGCGCTGCTGGCGTCGCTGTTTGCGGGTTACCCCAATATTCCAGCTCTGCCCAGAACGGGGACCACTACATACACAATTGATCCCGCGCTGCGCGCGCCTTATACCGTCCAGTTCGCCGGCTCAGTTGAACGACAGCTTACCAAGACCGCCACGCTCACGGGAACCTATATCCATTCTCATGGCGTCCATCAACTGTTTTCGAGCGTGCTTACGCCGACCCCGCTGCCGCAATATCAGTATGAGTCCGGCGGAGTCTTCAACCAGAACCAGTTGATCCTCAGCTTCAACATGCGCGCCGGGACCAGGCTGACCATCTTTAGCTTTTATATGTTCGGCCATGCCAACAGTGATACAGCCGGCGCCGGCAGTTTTCCTTCCGATCCAACAAGGGGCATCGCCGCCGATTATGGCCGCGCCGCGTTCGATGTCCGCCAGCGGCTATTCCTGGGTGGCACGGTCGCTTTACCGCACGGATTCCGCATCAGCCCGTTCATGGTGGCGAACGCCGGAGCGCCGTTTAACATCACCACGGGCACTGACCTGAATGGCGATTCGATCTTCAATGATCGGCCGGCCTTTGCCGACGGAGCCACTGGACCAACCATTGTGGATACCGGTTTCGGGTCATTCAATACTTCTCCGGCGCCGGGACAAACAACGATTCCATCGAATTTCGGCGATGCTCCGGCGCAGTTCACCATGAACCTGCGTTTGAGCAAGACGATCGGTCTCGGGCCCAAGCTTGAGGCTTCCAATCCCAACCCGCAGGCAGGGCAGGGAGACCATGACCATGGTGGCGAGAGAAGAGGCCCCGGTGGTGGCCCAGGACGCATGGGCGGCCCGCGCGGAGGCGGCGGTCCTTTTGGCGGTCCTGAGAGATCGAGCCAGCGCTATAGCCTTACCTTTAGCGCTTTCGCGCGCAACGTGTTTAACAACGTTAACCCGGCTCCGCCCATTGGGAACCTCAGCTCCGGACTTTTTGGACAATCAACCGCTCTGGCCGGAGGCGTATTCAATACGCAGTCCGCGAACCGGCGCATCGATATGCAAGTGATGTTTTCGTTTTAGGAGAGGGGACCAATCGCGTCAACTTGCTCGTCGTGTACCGGAGTGCTGATGGCGCCAATGGGATACCGCGGCAGCACTTCCCGCAGGGCCCACTCGATGCGGTTCACCGAATCATTAATGAGCTGAAGCTGGACATCGTCCAGGCCGCTACGTTTTTGTCCGCCCAGAAATTTGATCACTTGCAGCGCGTTGCGGATATGATGGTTGAGTTCCGCGATGGTTTTCATCCGCTCAGCCACCAGGTCACGACTTGCCCTGGCTTCCCTGGCCATCTGCCAAAATAAACCGCCGGCAAAAAGTCCCGTAACTCCGTTGCTGAAAACGATCATATCCAACCGCGGCAAGCCTTCTTTTAACAACAGGCGGTCCAGAATGATACCAATCAAGGAAACAATCACGACGACGAGCAAAGAAAGCAGTCCGCTACGGCGAGACCACAACGATTCAACCGGAAGTTTATCTTCAGTCACGATAGCTTTATTTTAGAACAGGGCTATTCAGGGGGAGGTCGCAGAACTGGTCTTTACCAAACTTAATTTCAATCGCCGTGATCGCGCGTAATCGCCGGAAC